>JBCBQS010000040.1:0-15600 GCA_039820085.1 Pseudomonadota bacterium | reverse complement strand
CTGTCTTTGAACGTCAGAACAGATGTGCCGCTGGAGCCCGTCCAGTCTTTCGCAGGGCTTGTTTTCACCAGCGCGAATGGCGTTCGCGTTTTTGCACAACGTGAAAAAGATCGAAGCCTGACAGCTTGGTGTGTCGGGCCAGCAACGGCGGAGGCTGCTCGGCTCGCGGGGTTTTCGCGCGTCAGAGAGTCCGCCGGAAATGCTGAAGATCTCGCCAAGTACATTGCAGACCATAGCACGCCGACAGAGCAACCGCTCTTGCATGTCGCCAACACAGCCGCGACCGGAACGCTGCAATCGGTTTTGCAGTCTTTCGGGTTTTCCGTCCGGTTTGCGGGCCTCTACGATATGCAGCCGAGCGAGCAATTACCGGGCCGCGTGCAAACCCTGATCCAAGCGCAAGCGCCGGCCATCTTACTGATCCATTCCAATAAAGGGGCGACGGCGATCGCCGATCTTATCTCCGAGCAGAACTGCGAAAATTTGATCGCAGTTGGGATATCTGACCAAGCCCTGACGCCGCTAAACACCTTAAATTTGTGCGCTGTCCATGTCGCCGAAGTCCCAAACGAAGACGGATTGATCGCAGCACTCACCGCCGCGATTGCCACACTTTCGGCCTGAACCAACTCGATATAGGGTCGATGAAAGTTTTCGGCTGGAGCCCGTCTGATGTCTGATCCGTCTTTGTCACCGTCTTCAAATGACGATGATCCGATCGATGCCGAATTTGAACCGGCACAGCGGACAGAGTCATCGGGACTGCCGGCGCGGCCTGGGCCGGGTTGGTTGGCTTACTTGGTCTTAGCGACCATTTGTTTGGGCGTTTCAGTCTATGGCGCTGGCTTGATCCCAGGACTCAAACCCGGATCTTCGGACCTTGCAGCCCTGCAGTCTGAAATCACAACTATACAGGCGGCAGAAGACACACAGACCACGCAAGCAGCCGCATTGGAGACAGATATCGCGGCGCTGAAATCTCGCGCCGACAATCTGCAAGCAGACCGGACGCGGGCGGTTACCGATATTCGCGGATTGCGCGAAGAAATCGAAGCTCTGCGCGCCGACATTTCGAGCCTTCAACGCGCGCGGATCGCGAGTATCGCTGAACCATCAGAGGAAGACGCAGAGACGCCAGATCGCCCTGATTTATCCGCCATCACGACGCGCCTCACCTCAGTCGAAGACGCGCTGATTTCGCAACTCACCGACTATGACAATGCGCTCGGCCTCCTTAAAACACGCGTCGAAGCCTTAGAGGCTAAAGCAGCTGAAGAAGCGCTTACCAGCGGCACGAGCGCCAATGCGAGAACAGAGGCCGCACTCGCCTTGTCTGCAATTGAAGCGGCGGCGCGACGCGGTCGCCCCTTCCTCTCGGCGCACCAGAGACTTGCTGCGGCTATGCCTGGCAATCAGGCGATTGGTCGGTTGGCCCCGCTCGCGAAGGACCCGATCCCGACCCTCTCCGATCTGAGTGGCACGCTGCCAGAGCTAACCGATCGCGCGCTCGATCAAGACGCACGCGCTGCCGGAACCGGCAACAGTTGGATGCGCCAAGTCTTTGGTGACGGTATACAAGTGCGCCGCGACGGTGAGCTAACCACGACGGATCATTTACGGGGCGCCGAGACCGCGCTTGCTGCCGGTGATCTTGGAACCGCGATTGAACAAATTCGCGCGCTTGACGCCGATCTTCAGCCCGTCTTCACAGATTGGCTGAATAATGCCGATAACCGACTTATGTTGGAACAGACCCTTGAGGCGCTCCGCCTCACAATGATTGCAGAAGAACGCCCATGATCATTCTGTTTCTGATCATCTTGCTGATTGTTCTGGCCGGCATTTTTGTGCTTTGGGCCTCTCGCTTGCCGGGCGGACTAACCCTCGATCTCGGGAACGGCACCTTGTACGAGTTCGAGCTGGTTTGGGCGCTGCTCGCATTGCTTCTCATTGGCGCACTTCTAGCACTCGGGTGGTCCTTGCTCACGGGCATTTTCACCTTCCCCAGCCGGTTCAGCAAATCGCGAAAAGTGTCGAAAACCAAGGCCGCCAATAAAGCGCTGGCTGATGGCCTTTTGGCAGCGGAGGCTGGCGACGCGACTTTGGCCAAAAAGCTCTCGAAGAAAGCCGCACAGTTTGCTGAGGATGATCGGCTGAAACTCCTGCTCGAAGCGCGCGCCGCTGAAATTTCTGACGACTGGTCTGGCGCTGAACGCGCTTGGGGACAACTTGCGCGACTCCCCGGAGGACAATTGGCTGGGCTCCGCGGCGCCGCGTCAGCAGCCAGTGCACGCGGCGATACACTGTCCGCAGAAACCCGCGCGCGTGAGGCTCTTGAGCTGAAGTCTGGTGCTGACTGGCCGTTAAATGCTTTGTTCGACAGCCAAGTTGCGGCTGGGGAATGGGCTGCGGCGCTCGAAACGCTCAGCACTGGCGAAAAGCGCCAGCAAATTAACGGCGAAAGTCTGCGTCGTCGGCGCGCTGTGCTCTACACCGCCCGTGCCGCCGCCTTACAGCATAGCGAACGCAAAGAGTCGCAACGTCTGCTCGCAGACGCGATTCGCTCTGCCCCCTCCTTTCCACCCGCCGCTTGGCATGGCGCGCGTCAATTGATGATCGATGGAAAGATCAAAGCCGCCCATGGCGTGCTAGAGCTCGGCTGGAAAGCGCGTCCACACCCGGCTTTGTCGCAATTGGTGCGCCGACTCGATACCGGTGCGACGCCAACCGATATTGAAGCACGGTTGCGAAGCCTGATCGCGGCAAACCCCGATCACCGGGAAAGCCGGATCTTGGAAGCGGAACTCGCAATGGAAGCCAAAGACTGGCTCAATGCGGTGAAGTCGCTGGCGCTGCTCGTGGAAGAGAAGCCGACTGCGCGCCTCTGTCTATTGCTTGAAAAAGCCCTGCGCGGATATGGCGACCTGACCGAAGCGAACCGATGGGGCGGGATGGCTGTGACAGCTGCGCGCGAACCTGAATGGTCAGACATGGATCCACGCGGCGGTGCGTTTCAGTATGCAGCAAATGATTGGGCGCGCTTAGTCTACGCCTTCGGAGATGCAGGCAAACTCGTTCATCCGCGCTATGAGACGTCGCAACGAGAGCTCGATGCGCGTCGTCCTATTGCTTTGCCTGCGCCAGGCGGACAAACCGCCACGGCGAAGACTCCCCGTACAGAAATCGTCACGCCGCCTTTGGATTATGTTCCGACCGACGATTGATCGCGTCGAGCGGCTTGCCGAACGGATCGCAAAACGGTAAGTCACCGCTCCTGAAAAGAAGTGCCGCGTTAGCTCAGCTGGTAGAGCATCGCATTCGTAATGCGGGGGTCGTAGGTTCAAGTCCTATACGCGGCACCATTTTTTATCGTTTAATATCAAGAACTTAGGTTCATTATGGTTAACGGTGAATCTCATTTTGATACACAAAAATGATAAGTTTGGTTAACACCCTTTGGTAAATGAGCTTTGCAGAGCGTTGGGGAGCGCTGGGGAGCTTTTAGAGCGTGGTAGGAATACACGACTTTCTTGAACAGTGAACTTTTCAAAAATGCCGGAAAGAAAAGAAAACCGAACGACGGAAATTCCACTGACTTCCAGCGCGATCTAATCAGAGCGTAGACCCGACATGAACTGAAGACCCAATCTAGCGAGGATTGACGGTTCGGAAAACCGCTATTGGAAACCCGCTGTTAGGAGCCATTCTGTAAAGTCTCGTCATGAGTATTGACGATCAGTTGGAAGCGATAGGTAGCTGGGCAGAAGAGAGACTGCGGACGGGCGCCGAGCCCCCCTTCATTTACTATCGCTTGATGCAGCTCCGAGAAGCCGCAAAAGAGCTTATGCCCCATGCTAGGCGACTAGCGGAAGGTTCACAGGAACCGAACGAACATCTGGAAAACGTTCCGCAACAAGCGGCCCAAGGGTCTCCCCCAAATATCGTTCCACTCCATCCTTTTGGTTCCAGCTCAGACTAGCGTAGGTGAAGCGCAGATTCGAAAAGCGGGTAATACGGCTGTCACGCATGTGCGCTTGCATGCGGTCACGCACATTACCTTGTCCGGCCTTTATCCACGTTGGTCCGCCAATTAATGAACCTGTTTGCCAAATGAGATAGACGCCATCCGCATCCACAGACAGCCAATTTACCCGACGCGGGTCGAGCCATTCGTTTTGGGTGCTTTTCACCCATCCTATGTTTAACATTTTCGTTCGTCTTCGTGCTTGAGCTTTGGCAGCGACCAATCGAGCTTATTTCGCGATTTGCTCCAGGCCGGTGTTGAATAGCTCATGGTTGAAATTGCGCGTAGCTTTACAGCCGTCTCAAGGGAGTTTTCTTTCGGCATTTGATATGCGTAGCCATTGAGATTCCTTGACATAAACGCGAATTCGGATACCCCGAGCACATCGCGATAGGAAACTTCCTATCGCGTATGGCCGAGTCTGGGATGATAAAATCAGGGCCCAAACCCTAATTTCTATCTTCTAACGGATGGGGTCATGCCGGGCTCCTTTCTCGCTGTCGGGCGGATCGGGGTTGGTGTTTAGAGTGGAGCCGAGTTCCAGCTCGGGTTCACTCTGCGAAATTGGTGTGGAGGCGGACGGAATCGAACCGTCGGGCTGCGGGTAGGAATCCAGCTCCCGGGAACCATCTCCCGCCCCCACATTTTCAAGTGGCTCGGATTCGTCCGAGCCAATTTTGTTAAGTTTCCAGACTTTTCCGGACAAAGAAATCAAGCCTTCCTTTTTCAGTCTGCTCAGCTGAGGGGAAAGGCTCGTTCGCACCAAGTTGGCACCAAAGCGGTCTTTAATGTAGGTGAGCAATTCTGTGGCTTCCGCGCCATCGGGCATCACACCTAATATTTCAAGCACCATCTCTTTGATTGTATGAGCACCGCTGTTTTCAGCTTTTGTTCCGGTAAATGCAACATTGTCCATTAGAGGCTTGCCATCTACAGCGTTAAGCGCCAATTCCACATCGCGCAGCTGAATCTTGGCAGATTCAACCTCGTTGGTGAGTCGCCCCACAGTGTTTTGTAACTGTCGCTGCAGTTTCAGAAGTTCTTCGCGTACATTAACCATGACTGGAGCACTGACCTAATTCGCGTTGCGTTGCAACCCTCCGCGTTGTCGACAACGCAAGATTGCGACTCTTTTTGAGTCTTAGAATGCAAACCTACCGGCGAGTCAGCCATCTTTTCTCAACGGCGGGGGTAACTATCGATGCTCGGGGATAGCTTGAGAGGGCATGAATCGTCCGCCAATTTTGTCCAGACTGGCGGGAGCTTTGGTAGTTTACCGGCATTTGGCAGACCCCTGTGAGGGTCGTTGGTTGCTCATTTTTACACCCTGGAATGCCAACTAACAGGCAATGAAAAGCAAAATTAGCGTGGTAGGAATTTGGTAGGAATCGCAAATATTAACCATGCGAAGATAAAATATGCAATAATATCAATGCATTAAATTTTGTCTTTTATGACTCAAGCGCCTTCGTAATGCGGGGGTCGTTGGTTCAAGTCCAATACGCGGCACCATTTTTTCCAAGATCTAAAGGCCCTGCATGTCCGGGTTTTCTCCCGCTTATAGTCTCCGCATCTCTATCTTTCGCTGACGCCTCGAATCTCTTTGACTGAGCTCGCCGCGCGACACATCTTGCGCCAAGCGGAAGGCGGTTCCGCAGCGATTTGAGACCGGTCATTGCGCAAACACATTCTCACGAAACTCGCTTTGCTTATGTGTTTGAGCGCGTGCGAAACACCCCGCTTTCACCGAGCGGACGTCGCAGGTCTATTCGATGAATATCGCGACAAAAACATCGCGATCGCATCCGCGCGGCAGGATCATACAGCCCTGCACATCGATACGGTTGAAACCGCGGACGGCGTGAAGATCAGCACCGCGTATCAGCACTATCCGACCGCTGAACTGGTCAAGCGCTTGGTTGCCCTTTCAGATCTTCAATTTGTTCAGTCCGGTGACCCGATCCGCGGGACGAGCAGCGGTCAGCTCAATCTTGTCTCACCGCTTCAAGCCCTCGAAGCGGTTTTGTACGATGCAAGCTATCGCATGATTCAGGATGGCAACCTGTTGCAAATTACCTTCGACCCAGGGCTGACATTCCGGCATCTCCAGGCGGACGAAGATGGCATCGCCAGTCACGAGGTCTCATTTACCAATCTCAAATCGACGAAGATTGCCTTTGCGATCCGCGACATGGCGGAGCGATATGACGTCATTCTCACACCCAATACAGCGCACAATTCACTGGTTTTTTCAGGCCCAGTTGCATCGGTCAAACGGGTTGGCGCAGCGGCGAAATCGATGGATTTTGAGTCCGATCATATTCTGATCGAAGCTTTGATTGTGGAGTTTAATCTCGAGCGGATCAAAGATATTGGATCCGAGCTCAATAGTGGTCAAACGGCCGGCTTTAGCGACGTCTTCTTTAACCTGATCAACAATGAAGGGCGCACGCTCGCCTTCAATTTTGATGATACGTTTGACGCTTCCGGAACCTCGTTCGGGCTTGCATTGGAATTTCTGATTTCAACCAATGCAGCCCATGTTCTGTCGCGTCCTTTCATCTCAACGGTGAGCGGCGAGGCGGCCACACTCGAGATCTCTGAGGATCGCTTTGTCGAGACGATCGTTCAAGACATTGCCGAGCTAAATGAAGTCTCCAGCGGTGTGACAATCAACGTGACCCCAACGTCACTCAGCAATGGTCAAATCGCGATCGAGTATGAAATGAGCGAGTCCCGCTTCGCCGCGACCGAAGAAGGCGGGGATCTCCGCCGCTCTAAGAACTCTGCGATTTCATCGGCAATTGTGCCTGACGGCTTGACCCTTGTGGTCGGTGGATTGAGCCTAAAAACTCGGGCTCAAACGCAAGCTGGCTTTCCGCTTTCGGTGAACGTTCCCGGCTTAAGCTCTTTGGTCTCACACGATGCCAATCGATACCAAGACACCGAAGTGATGATGTTTATCACGCCTCGTCTTTGGCAGCCGGGGCTGGATATCCCGGTCCCCACCGAAGACGCGATCCGAGATCACGCCAAAATCATCGACGAGTCTGATAGCATTGATTTAGACTAATCGGGCCATTCCGAGACTTTACACCGATTGTTGTTTAGGGCCTGTCGTCGGGCTGTCGAGAAAAGTCGTCAGGTGACGAAGGCACACCTTCTTCACGCGTATAATCGTGAAAGAAACTCGCGCGATGGGTCGCCAGTATCTCGAGATGCGGCATGATTTGTTGCGATGGGCTATGCAGTACTTCGAGGTCTGCCGTCTCAACGGTCGGATAGGCGCCAGCAATCTGTTGTGATGTCTCGGCAATGCTGCGAGACAGCTCGACGCTCTTGATGACCACGCTCGGAATGTTTCCGACTTTCAAAAGCAAAAAAAGTCCCAGCACGGAACAGGTCCGCATATGCGTTCGATAATTGGTTTTCGCGATGGCAAAAACGGCCAGGACCAACACTGAAATCCAAAACAGATTGCCGAAACTGATATATCGACTAACAAAAGCTTGCTGAACGCCAAACTCTTCCCAACGCCCAAGCGCCGTTAACCCCCCCGCGCCCCAAGCGAAAGCCGCGAGCGCGAGGAGTGGCGCGATTGCCGGCACGATCGTACGTTTTTCAGCGTGGTGGATCGTTCGGATCGACCAAACAAAGACGCCAATTCCAATCGCGGCGATGAGCAACGCGCTATCACGTATAAACCGCGCGATCGGCGAGGCGACGAAGTTCAACGTGTACTGGCTTATCCCGATCCACGTCTCAAACTCTGTCAGATCGGGGAGTGATGAGACATGATCCGGCACCGTCGCACGAGATAGCGCGAGGTGCCATAAAAGCAGACAGGTCAACAGGCTCCATAGGGCGAGGCATAACCAACCGGTGCGTGACGACAGCGCGCCAAACACCAGCAGCAAACTAAATCCAATAGGGATCAGCGCCCACGCGGTCGCAAATGCATAGATTGAAATGGCCGTCGCGACCGCCGCGACGAGTGTGTTCGCGACACTTAGCGGGCCACGGGTAAGACGCTCAATCGCCCATAGGGCTCCGGCAATCATCACAAAAACTGCAACCTGCCACCCCCACAACCAGTTGCCAGCCTGATCGAGCGAAAACAGAAAGAAGGCGGAGAGCCCAAATACCCAGGGCGCAACACCAGAGATCTCGAGGTCTGCCATACTCCGCGCCAGGATTCGCACCAGCGCGACAAAGCCGAGGCCGGCGAAGATAACGCTCGCGAAGCTCTCAACCCAGTGCGCCATTCCGGTGACCTGGCTCAATACCAGCTGCACCAAGTATCCACTGGCATGCCAATGCCCGCCATGCGGCGCAAACACCTCGCCAAGACTCAAGTCGCCGTTTTGGAACGCGGCATAAAGAGGAATAAAGTCCCAATGATCATGGTATGGCGCGCGATAATAGAATGCGAGACTGAACCCGAGGACCAGCATGAAACAAAGCGCAGATGGGCCCCACGTCCAGAGCAATCGTTTCATTCAGCGCCTCAATGATCCCGCGTAAAAAAAACGCGACTGTACAGACCGAAAGCCCCAGCGTGATTATCCTGGTTTCTCTATTCGCGGGACGGCCCCGGTTTTTTGACGGAATGAACCGAGTTTTGGTGGGTCTGAGCGCCTCAGAGCTCAACCTGGCAAGGCTCTTGCTTCACAAATGCTTCACAAATGCTTTGAAAAGAGCCATCGTCCGCTCGGAGAACCATGTCTATGCCGAAAACAGAAACCGCGCTTAAAGATATGATTACGCTCACTCCGTCCGCTGTGCTGAGCCTATTGTCGCTTTGTTTTCTGGCTTTGTTGGCCGCAAACACGGCCGTTTTGTTCGTATCTCACGCACTCGGGTACGATATTGCACTAGGCCTGGTGCCTCTGTTTCACTTTGATTTCGAAAACAATCTCCCGACGCTTTATTCAGGCATTTTGCTGGTAAGTTGCGCCGCTCTTCTATTTGTGTCGTGGCGGATCGAGAGGTCTGACAAACCAGGTTTGCATCTCGCCTGGCTGGTTCTGTCTTTCGGATTTCTATTCATGTTTTTTGATGAAATGTTCGGGATCCATGAAATGGCAGGATCATTGATCGGTCGCCGGAGCGATGTGCCAGATGTTTTGCATTTCACATGGCTCATTCCTTATCTGGCGGCGCTTGGCATCATTGCCGTCGCTTTATCCTTTTGGTTCTTTCGATTGGATCGGTGGACGCAAATCTGGTTCGCGATCAGCGGATCTATCTATCTCTTCGGTGCGGTCGGCATGGAAATGATCTCAGGCGTCCACTATTCTTCGCTCGATCCAAACCGGGAAGAGTGGAGAACCTTAACCGGCGATCTCATGGCCACATTCGAAGAGTCTATGGAGATGATCGGACTGTCGCTGTTTATATATACGCTCAGTCGGCGCTTCCTACGATTGGGACGCGTGATCGGCGTGACACTGGTGCGCGTGCCGCACCGCGCCTCCGATGTCCGCGCATCGCGACGTTTCGAATATGCGAATAAAAATGGTGGTCGATACTAGGTTCGAACGAGTGACCCCTGCAATGTCTGTTGATTTGTCCCGCATATGAAATCTCGACATCTTCTGCAAATGGAATGATTTAGTTCTTATAAATTTGCAGGAGCAAACATCCCAGTTGATGCGGAGAGAGTCATGCAGATTTCGCGGGTAAAACTGGCAGGCAATTGGATGAACTTTTTCAATGCAATTCCTGGGTGGGAACAAACTAGCGCAAATTCGTGGATTGGTCCTGGCGCAAGATTCTTACAAGTCCAGGACCGCCGCGACGAAGGAATAGACTTTGTAATTGGTAATAGACGATACAGCTTGGGATTTGATGGATCGTTCAATGAGCGCGAGCGTGCGTCGATATCCAAAAAGGAGAGGGTTCAATCATCGCCAGCCCTCGTCCATTTTGCGATAGATTGTCCATACCGATCTGATGGCTTGAAAGGCCTGGTGGACGGGAACCAAATTGATCTGAAAGAAGTGTTGTCTCGAAAGGTACGCTTCGACCCTGCTGTACGATTAGACGTAGATTCAGCGCACTATTTTGAGCCTTTGACTTGCTATTTGACAGAACGGTTCTTGATCGAATCAGAACGGATTGTGCCATCACACATCGGATTTGAATGCACGTCTTCCGAACAAATCGACGAAGTTGCTGCGGCATTAGAAAAGTCCGATTGCAAAATTACGGTCCACCCCCAAAATGTTGATGGAAGCTATCTGTTTCATTTCATAGGCCCAGACGAAAGAGAGCACGACTTTTACTGCCCAGGCCCGAGCTTGAATTCCGACATTCAAAACTGATCAAGGGTTAGGTTGGGCGCAGATTGGGATTTATGTCAAAGATCGATGTCCGAAACGCCGCGTGGCGTAAACCCGGCCCTGTGGAATGGGGCGCCGTGGGATACGAGAATTATTCGGAAAGGTGAGTCTCAATCCTGCCCGACCAGCGTGGCGCCAAAATAAATAGTGGAGTAAATCATGGTGGTAATACGGTGGTAACACGGACGAGTAGCGATCGTCGAAGAGCGCAAAGAAGCGTTTGCCTCTTTGAATGTTCAAGAAAAAATGGTGGTCGATACTAGGTTCGAACTAGTGACCCCTGCAATGTCAATGCAGTGCTCTACCACTGAGCTAATCGACCAACCGATTTAAGAGACGGCGTCATCCCTCTTTGGGCGCGCCAAGTCAAGGGCCAACTGCAACCAATATCAGGCCGCCATAACCCGTTCGACTTCATCAACCAGTTCACGCAAATGAAACGGCTTGGAGAGAACTTTTGCGCCCGCAGGCGTCGGAGATCCACCCGATAAAGCCACAGCAGCAAAGCCGGTGATAAACACGATTTTCATCGCCGGATCGAGCTCAGCGCCGCGCCGTGCCAATTCAATTCCGTCAATTCCTGGCATCACAATGTCGGTGAGCAACAGATCAAAGACCTCTCGCTCTAACGCTTCGAGCGCCCCTTCGCCATCTTCAAAATCTTGAACATCATGCCCAGCCCGGCGCAAAGACGCGCTCAAAAATGTGCGCATCGCATCATCATCTTCGGCTAGCAGGATTTTGCTCATTGACTGACGTCCCTGAAATTCGGTGACCTTATGTGTGACGCTATACAGTAAATCGTCTGTGAACATAGAGCGCGTTTTGTACCAGAATGCTGCCCAATGCAGACGATTGGAGCGCCGCGGGCGCGACGATCATATATTTTCTACTTGACCTGACTGGCAGAACGACGAGTTTCGACCTATGCGCTCTGGGATTGAACCAACCACAATTGAGGCGAAAGCGCCGACCGAAGCGTTTCTGCTGCGTCGCAGTCAAAGCGTTCGTGCGCCGGTCATATTCAACTCTCCGCATAGCGGCACGCTTTATCCGGACCATATGGTCCGCAATCTCTCTGTTCCGCTCTCAGACCTACAACGCACAGAAGACGCTTTTATCGACGAGCTTTATCAAACAGCACCGGACCAGGGCGCGGTTTTAATGAGCGCCACTTTTGCGCGGGGCTTTGTCGACTTAAACAGAGACGCGCGAGAACTCGATGCCAGCATGTTCCATGACGGATTGCCGCGAACGGCGGGCATGCCGAGCGCGCGGGTTAAGGCTGGACTTGGATGCCTTCCTCGCGTTGGCGCCAGCGGGAGGGATATTTATCGGTCGCAAATTTCGCGGCAAGATGGTGCAGACCGCCTCAACGACGTCCATGATCGCTATCATGGCGCGTTACAGACGGAGATTGACCACCTAAAACGCGACTGGTCTGATATCTTCATTATTGACTGCCATTCGATGCCATCACGTCAGCCCGGGCGCTCAAATCTGCCAGACATTGTGCTTGGCGACCGGTTCGGCTCCAGTTGTGTTGCCCGATTAACCTCGGCGGTTGAGCGTTTCTTCCGACGAGAGGGACACAGCGTTGCGCGCAATGCACCTTATGCTGGCGGATATACAACACGGCGCTATGGCCGCCCTCGTCGCGGCGTGCACGTGCTGCAAATCGAAATCAATCGGTCGCTCTACATGAATGAGATGACGGTTGAGAAGTCCCCAGACTTTTCATTGCTTCAAGGCCAAGTTGAGCGCCTGATTACAACGGTTCTTGAGCTTGCGATTTCCGAAAACACCTAAAAAAAAGCCGCGCAGGACGCGCGGCTGAAATAGGTAAGGGAGGAAACGCCAGAAGGCGTCAGCACCGCAGTGCTAAATCTAAATATATTGTGCAGCGCACAAAAGACAACTGGTTTTTCGCTGCACTGCCGCATAACTCCATTGCATCAATGGGATATCCTGCATTTTGATGGGTGCCGTCGATTCGCGGTTAATGATCTGTAAAAATTCACTTTTTTCGATTCCGGCACGCAACTTGCTGTTGAGAAAGGCAACATCCACATTCGGGACTCTTACTCGGGGGCTCCGATCATCCGGGAGTACGGTATGACGGACAACACAGATCTGCACGTTGGAAAGCGTTTACGACGCCGCAGACGACTATTGGGCATGACTCAGCAGGATCTTGCCAGCATGGTTGGCGTTCGGTTTCAGCAGATCCAGAAATATGAGTGCGGCGCCAATCGCGTAACAGCTTCGCGCCTTTATGACCTTTCTAGAGCGCTGAATGTGTCTGTTCAGTACTTCTTTGATGGGCTTGAGCTGACGTCACTTGAAGGCACAGCTGCAAATGACGCAGAACGACTCGACGCGGACATTTTGAGCCAAAAGGAAACGCTCGAACTCGTCCGAGCCTATTATCGCCTTGGTGAGCGCCCTCGTCGGCGTTTGTTGGACCTTGCAAAAGCGCTCGAAACTGAAACATCTGACTCTGGCGCGGCTTGACCTTCTAGCGTCCGCGCGGCTAAGCGCGGCGAATGAGTGCTGCATTAGACTTTGACGCCGTCAGCATCGCAAATGCGATGGCTGATGCGGCGCGTTTGGCAATCCAGCCACATTTCCGTGCCCTAAAGGACATTGAAAATAAACGGGGCTCTGGCGATTTCGACCCCGTTACCGTCGCTGACCGGTCCGCTGAAGCGGCTATGCGCGAAGTCCTCAGAGACCTCCGACCACGAGATGCGATCCACGGCGAAGAGTTTGGACAGCAAAGCGGTGAGACGGGTTGGACCTGGGTTCTCGATCCTATTGATGGCACCCGCGCTTTTGTTGCCGGACTGCCCGTCTGGACAACTTTGATTGGATTGGTCGATGCCGACGGTGATGCGATTGTTGGGATTATTGACCAACCGGTTTTAGACGAACGTTATATTGGCGCCCCCGGAGAAACTGTGATGCAAACCTCGCAGGGCACAGAGCCCCTCTCTGTTTCAGATTGCGAGGACCTGCGCCAGGCGACGATTGCAACCACAGACCCATTCATTATGACCCCGCCTGAACAAGGCGCGTGGACCCATTTGAGGCATACTGCCCGGATTGTTCGGTATGGCTTAGACGCTTATGCCTATGCACGCGTCGCAGCAGGAACCATCGATCTCGTCGCGGAGGCCGGGCTGGCCCCTTATGATGCTGCCGCGTTGATCCCGGTTGTTCGGGGCGCCGGTGGCCTTGCATGTGATTGGCGCGGAAACCCTGCAAAACCTGGGGGGCAATTGGTTTGCTCAGCAAGCCAAGCTGTTCTGGATCAAGCGCTGATATCCCTTCGCCGGTCCGCAGTTTAGCGCTGGAGACACCTAGCCAGACCCTTGCGAAACACGTTAAACGGGCAAACATGTCGAATGAATTAGAGCTCGTCGAGAAACGACCGTCCTCAAAAAGAGCGCCCGGTAAATGGCGATTGAGCTCTATCATTGACGGCCGCGCCTTACGCATTCAGCTAACCGCCGCCGCACTCAACCATGAAGGCGATGAAAAAGCGACGCGCAAAAAGGCGCTAGATCTTCTGCATGGCGCTATGTTCAGGGGACGGCTAATCGCCCAAGAGCGCTTACAACAAGGCGCGGATGGTCTCGATACGGCGCGCCTCTTGGCGGCGGTGCAAGATGAAGTGTTGCACGCCCTTTATGATTTCACGACCACCCATGTGTTCCGGGCGCGAAACCCCACAGAAGGCGAACGGCTCGCGGTCTTCGCGACCGGTGGATATGGCCGCTCGGTCTTGGCGCCGTCTTCCGATATCGATCTTCTTTTCATCCGCCCGTACAAAACCAGCCCGCACGCTGAGAGCGTTATCGAATTCATGCTCTATGCGATGTGGGATATGGGTTTGAAAGTCGGCCATGCCTTCCGCACCCCACAAGAATGCGTGCGCCTCGCCAAAGAAGACGTCACGATTAAAACCAGCCTTCTCGATGCGCGCTTTTTATTCGGGGATAAGAAGCTTGCAGATGACACGATCGACCTGTTCACGCGCCAGGCTGTGACCGGCTACGACTCTCAGTTCATCGCCGATAAGCTAGCCGAGCGAGATAATCGCCACGCAAGACAGGGGAATGCGCGGTATCTCGTCGAGCCCAATGTCAAAGAAAGCAAAGGCGGTCTTCGCGATCTCCAGACGCTCTACTGGATCGTTAAACACATGCATCCTGACACGACGGAGACGCTTGAGGATGTGATGAAGACGCATGTGTTTACGCAAGATGAGTATCATATCTTCCTGCGTGCGACTCGCTTCCTGTGGACCGTTCGCTGCCATTTGCATTACATTACGGGTCGCCCCGAAGAGCGCCTAAGCTTCGATCTTCAGCCCGAAATCGCAGCGCGTATGAATTATCAAGATCGTGGTGAACAGCTCGGCGTTGAGCGGTTTATGAAACGCTATTTCCTGGCCGCAAAAGATGTTGGCGGACTAACGCGCATTCTCGCAGCAAAACTTGAGTCGGAACAAAAGGCCAAGCCAGAAGGGTGGCGACGCTTCTTGCCGAGGACAAACCAAACACGCGCTTTAAGCGATCCGAAGTTTGAATTGGTTGGCAATCGAGTCACGTTTGCGAAGCCTGAATATCTCGTCAATCATCCGGTCTGTATGCTCCAGCTCTTTCAGATTGCCGATCGAGAAGGTGTGCACATTCACCCTGATGCACTGACTTTGGTGACGCGGAACACCAAACGGATGAATTCAAAGGCCCGAACCGACCCAAAGATGATCGAGGTGTTCCTCGACATTTTGCTCAATAGCAAAAATCTTGGACTTGCGCTCAATCGTATGAATGAAGCTGGCGTGCTGGGTCGGTTTCTGCCTGAGTTTGGCGGAATCGTCGCGCAGACTCAGTTCAACATGTATCACCATTACACCGTTGATGACCACACGATCCGGGCACTCGAGCATATGTCCAATATGGACAAAGGCGAAGATGGGTTCGGGCTTGCGAAGCAGCTCTTTGGTAAAATCGAGAACCGCCGCGCTCTGTATCTCGCTATGTTGCTGCACGATACCGGCAAGGGGCTCGGTGATCAGCAGATTGAAGGCATGAAAACCGCACGGCGCGCCTGTCGTCGTCTGGGGCTCGATAAGGCTGAAACAGAGCTCGTCGCCTGGCTTGTCGGAAATCACTTGGAAATGAGTGAGACCGCTCAAAAGCGTGACATAGCCGACCCTCGGAC
>JBCBQS010000039.1:0-15860 GCA_039820085.1 Pseudomonadota bacterium | reverse complement strand
AAACCGCCTGCGATGCCCTGGACAACAAAGTCCCTGCGCATCGCCAGATCGCGCTGCAATCGCTTCTCGGCGAGGCGCTCGCTAAGCTCACGAAAGGCATTCTCAGTGCCAATATGAGCGGCGGCGTGTCTGCCCAAATCGATGCCTTAACCCCTTATGAAGAGGCTCTCAGAGCAACCTCAAGCGAGGACCTGTCGGCTTATGAGCGGGCGGTCCACAAGCGACGGATCAACCAGCTGGCGCGAGACGACGTGCCTGAAGACCTCGCAGAGCGCTTCGCCACGAGCCGATTGGTTGCGATCGCGCCGCTGATCTCATCGCTGTCCGAAGACGCGAACTGCACACCGGCCGAAGCGATTGGCGCCTATCTGACCGTTGGCGACGCTTTGTCTGTCGATCGGCTTCGCCATGTTGCCGTACAAGCTTTGCTCGACCTTCCACATTGGGACCGACTGGCGCTGCGGGGCCTGATCCGCGAACTGGAACTTTTGCAAGCCGAAACGGCCGTGCTTGCACTCGCGGCACCGAGCATCGAGGCATGGTTGGAGGCCGTAAGGTCGAGCCGCGACACCCTGATCGCAGACCTCAAAAAGTATACGGCGTCCAAGCCAAGTTTTGCGCAGTTTGCCCTCGCAACAGACTCACTTCGAAGCTTTGTAAAGTCTCAGCCGTAACGCCGCGTACACACTAAATACGAGCGGGCCCACCGAACGGGGACTGTCCAGTGGGCCCTACTGGCCTCATCCGCAGGCTGGGTGGGGGGACGCACGCGGAGGCCAGATTTAAATTTTGTGACAAGGATGTCCCAACTGCTTCGGTATATGGATTGAACTGTTGGGGATGCCAAGAAAAAAGTTTAGCGACGTGTGTAAATTCTGTGTCATCTGTAATCTGACTCAGTATCCACTAAGATTCCGCTGTACTGAATTCTAATGACAAGGGCTCTCCGTTGGCTGATAGCAAGATCGCGATCCAACGGGTCGACTCCCCTTGCGCGAACAAAATCATCATCAAGACGGTGAGCGGCGCCGATAAAAACATGCCGGGAATGCCCCAGATCGCGCCCCAGAGGGCGAGCGCCAGCAGAACGACAAGCGCAGAGAGGTTTAACGTATCCCCCATAATCCTGGGTTGTACAAAGTTCCCGATCGAGAATTGCCAAAAGCTGACGCCAGCAAAGACAAGTCCAGCAAAAATATAGCTGTCATTCGGCGCGTCACCTGGAATCCATTCGGCGATTTCGGGTTGGACAAGGGCAAAGAGCGGCGGGACCAAAGCGGCGACAATCGAACCAATGGTCGGGATATAATTGAGCACAAAAATCAACGTGGACAGAAACAGCGCATTCTCAACGCCGAGCAGCAAGAGTGTGACATAGGTGAGCGTCGTGATCAGAGCGCTTATCACCGTTTGGGTCCACAAATAGGTTTCGATGCCTCGCCTGGCCGCATCGCCCACCTCTTTGACTTGTTGCCTTTGTTCCGGATCACGAAACACGCGATCGAGTTTTCCGGGCCACGCCGACTGCGCCAAAAAGAGGAAGGCCACATAAATCAAGATCAAAACCAAGTCGCCGGTCAGCCCACTGGTCGCTTGAGCGATTGTGCCAAGGAAGGCCTGGCCGGACTCATTAAAGACAAGTTCGGTCAGGGTCGGCGCATCCCCAAGCTGGAGCCAGCCATAGGCAGATTCGATCAGACCATTGATCCGGCTCAAATAGCCATCGCCTTGACTGCCAAATTCAGCAATCCCGCGCGCCATCAAGGCCAGAAACCCAACGAAACCCCCGATCACAATGAGGATGGCGATGGCCCTCGCCCATCCAAGTTTCAGCATCGCTGAATGTCGGTCAATGACCCGCGCGAACCCCTCCACGATGAGGAACAAGAACACAGCGAGTGCAAATGGCGCAAGAATATCGCGCCCGAGATAGAGCATCGCAATGATGATCCCCGTGGCGATAATCCAAAGCGCTGAAACCCCAGACCGTGTTACCATTTGCCCGCTCCCTCGTGACCATTTCAACTCATAGGCTGATTTGTAGGGTCTCTAAAAGGGAGCGGGCAAAGATGCTTATCATGCGCGCGAAGGCGTGATGGCTGCCTTATTCTCCGAGCTCCGTTGGATAAGGCGGGGCCTGCGTTGGAATTGTGCTTGGATTGGTTTCCAACTGCCGCTCGATCTCCGCGATAGCGGCTTCGAGCTGCGAGTCGCGCCCATCATTGGTGAGCAAGGGATCCAAGGCGACTTCAATATCCGGTGCAACGCCTTCATTCTCGACCGACCATTCATAGTCCGTGTCGAAGAAGCGGAAGTATGGCACCACTAAGAAGCCACCATCGACCATGCCAGGATTGGCAGAAATCCCAATCAATCCGCCCCAGGTGCGGGTGCCCATCAGTGTGCCGATTTCCATTTCACGGAAGCTGTAAGGCAAGAAGTCGCCGCCGCTGCCCGCATCTTGGTCGATCAGCATGAGCTTCGGTCCAAACATCGCACCGCCCGGCGTGTTGAAGATTTCGCCGTCACGATCTTTCCATCCTGACAAATAGGTCCGGCTCAAAACGTCAGTGATATAGTTTGCGGCCTGACCGCCACCGTTTGAACGTTCATCAATGATGATCGCGTCTTTATCCGTCTGTGAGAAAAACATCCGGTTGAACAGCGTATAGCCTGCGCCCGCTGTGTTCGGCAGATAGACATAGCCAACTTTGCCGTCGGTCTGCTCGTCAACGAATTTGCGATTGGCTTCGACCCAGGACCAGAGCCGCATCGCCCCTTCATTGGCGACCGGTTCAACAACAATTTGCCGAGAGTCGCGGCCATTGGCGCGAGACGCAACAGTCAGCGTAACTTGCTGCCCGACTGTGCCCGCGAGGTGTTCGAAAATATTGTCATTCTCACCGAGATCACGGCCATTAATGGCAAGGATGAAATCCCCTTCCGAAACGCCAAGTCCTGGCACCGCTAACGGACCTTTGATGTAAGGGTTCCAGTTTTCGCCGGTAAACAGCTTCGAAATCTGATGGCGTCCATTCTCGAGGACAAAGTCAGCGCCCAGCATGCCAATCTGCGGGCCGGACTGACGGGCGACATCGCCGCCGCCAACACGGTTGTGCCCGACATGCATCTCAGCGATCATTTCTGTCAGGACGCGGTTGAGATCTTCGCGGCGTCCAACATGGTCAAGCATTGGCACATACTGGTCATAAATGCTCTGCCAATCGAGCCCATGCATATTGGGATCATAGAAATACTCAGCTTCCATGCGCCAAACATCATCAAAGATCTGGCGCCATTCTGTGCGCGGATCGATCCACATTTGCAGATCGCCGGTCTTGACCGGTTTCGGTTCGAACTCGCCGCCGAGCGCGCCAGTTGCGAGCGACCCATCTGACTTCCGCACCAACGCGTGTTCGCCATCTGCACTCAAAGATAGCGCAACGACGTCAGAGCCAATTGCCTTGGCTGAGCGGTCTTCGAAGTCAAACTTAACCAGCTGCGACTTTGCCTGAAGCCGGCGGCCGGGCGGTGTGACTTCCGTGCCAGGCTGGACGGATTTGACATAATAGACGCTGCCATCTTCACCGACGCTCAGATCGCCATATAGCGCTTGCTCCACGGGCAGCGCTTGGATCCGAGATCGCGCTCCGGCGAGATCATAGACCAAGGCGCTCTCTTCCTCTTCGGAGCTCTCCTCTTCATCGCTTTCCGGCGCATCTTCATCACCGAATTTTGGCGCCAAAGGAGAGGTGCCGTCTTCTGTCAACACCGCGACATAAATCGCGGCGCGATAGGGACGCTCTTGCGACGTCATATCGAGCCCAACATGCGTCGGACCGGCATTGGTCGACCCGGTAAAGTAAAGCAACTCGCCGTCTGGGCTAAAGGCTGGTTCGCCAGAATCTGCCATGCCGTCTGTCAGAACCGTGCTGCTGCCAGATGCAAAATTATAGAGATAAATGTTGCGATTAAAGTTCGCTTCTTCGCGGGTGTAAGCGAGCCACTCTCCGTTTGGTGAGGTACTCACATCGGTCCCGCCAAAGCCCCATTGACGACGAACATCTTCAGAGATGAGTTGGGAAGTGCCGCTCGCGACATTCAACGCGTAGAGCTTCAAGTGATTATCGCGATAGATAATATGATCGCCCTCGCCGCCCCAGTCCAAGATCGTGTAGAACGAGGTGCCGAGTTCGAACTCGGTTTTATCGCCAAGCCCGTCATGGCTTTCAATCGTCAGCACCTGCTTTCGATCGCGCTCGACAATGTACGCGAGTTGCTGACTGTCTGGTGACCAGGTCGCATCATAGTCGCGTTGCGTCTCGCTGTCAGAGACGTTCCGGGTCGACCCATCTTTGGTCGGCACGCTGAACACTTCGCCGCGTGCGGTGACCAAGACGCGCTTGCCGGACAAAGACAGATCCGCCGCTGAGATTTGACCCGCCACGTTCGTCCATTTTGCTTGCAGCTGTGGTAAGTCAGGAGACACTGAGATGGTCAGCGGTGAAACTTCATTCGTGGTCGTGTCGAGAATCTTTAGCTGACCGCCAGCCTCATAGATGACCTTGTCGCCAAACGCGTCGACGGCCCGGATGTCCCAGGTCTCTTCATTGGTCACTTTGGTGATGGTCTGTGTGTCGGAATCAAAGCGATGCAAATTGAAAAGCTTCGCGTCACGGTCGGAGGCGAAGTAGACGCTGTCGCCAACCCATACAGGTTCAATGTCATTCACCCGTTCGCCAGGAATATAGGTGACCCGATCGCGGCGTGTGTCCATGATCTGGATCGATGGCGTTGAGCCGCCGCGATAGCCTTTCCAGCCTGCGGAGCCGCCATAAAGAGCATTATAGGCCGGTCCGAATGGAATGGCTGCGAATTGACGGCCATTGTCACTATACGTGCCTCGGAAAATCCGCGCCTGCATTTGCAGTTCGGGTAAACCGCCATCGAGATCGACGTGATAAAGCTGCGCTGAGCGGCCATGCAGTCTTTGGCGCGCAGAGACCAATGCGATCTCGCTGCCATCCGATGACCAGTCAATCGCGGTGTCCGTCCCGGGGTGATAGGTATGACGCATCGGCTGACCGCCATTCACGGAGATGGAGTACACATCGGTGTTGCCGAGATAATTCGCCGTAAACGCAATCCGGCTACCATCGGGCGAGAAAATCGGACCGGTCTCATTTGCCGCGTGCGTGGTCAAACGATAGGGGTCGGACCCGTCCAGGTTCGCTGTGTAAATGTCGCCTGCATAAACAAACGCTATTTTGTCTTCATGGATTGCAGGGTCGCTGAGCAACAGGGTTTCAGCCATTGCTGTTTGGAGCCCTAAACCCGCCACACAGCCCAATAAAAGTGATTTTCTTGATACCATCAGTCGTACGCCTTCTTGCCGTTTTTCGGTAAACTGCCCGCTCAGCGCAGCCGAGTCCATATCTCGGCGCGAGATGATTGGAATGAATTGTTAGGAATTTGAATTTGGTGCCTTACACCGACGGGCGTCCGGCCCCTAGGAGAGGACTAAAACGCAGCGCTCATCCAAGCTCGGGCGGGCTAAGACGACGCGTTTGAGACCCGGCAAACGGGGTCTCAGATCATTTGCCACCCAGACCGCGATCCGCTCCAAGGTTGGAACTTCAAGCCCGTCAATTTCATTGAGTAAGCGATGATCGAGCTTGTTTGCCGTGTCCATCAAAATCGATGCGAGTTCGGAAAAATCCTGAACCCATTCTTCGCCCGGCTGCACCCTCCCTGCAACCGTTGCTTCAAGCCGAAACGAGTGCCCGTGAACATTGCGATACGGATGCCCCGCAGGCTTACGGCCCATATAATGAGCCGCTTCAAACGAGACCGCTTTGGTGATCTCGAAGACTTGGCCCTCTACGTCTATGGCAGGCCGATCAGTTTGTGTGTCTGTAAGCTTAATCGCCATTTTGGGTGTTTCATGCAGTAGGCAGCTGTCGCTGCAATGTTCTGGGCGTGCGCCGTATCATCTTTAGGCTGGAGAAAAAAGTGTTGAAACTGCAAGCTTTCAAATTGTGATGGCTGGGCCTCGGGCGCATCTTGCGGAAAAACCAGCTTCAATTCATTGCCTGAGAGCTGTTTTAGGGCCGCATTGGCTTTCGGACTGACACAAATCCAATCCAACCCGTCTGGCGCAGATAATGTGCCATTCGTCTCAATACCGATCTCAAACCCGGCGGTCTTGAGCGCGGTAATGGCTGCAGTGTCGAGCTGCAAAAGCGGCTCCCCGCCGGTACAGATCACATAGGGTGTGCCGCCATTTGCGTGGCTTTGCTCCCAAATCTCTCGGACGTGAGCGGCCAAAGAGTCGGCGCCTTTGAACTTGCCGCCATTCTCGCCATCAGTGCCAACAAAGTCCGTGTCGCAGAAATCGCAAATCGCGGCCGCACGGTCCCGCTCGAGACCCGACCACAGATTACAGCCAGCAAAACGCAAAAAGACCGCCGCTCGGCCGGTCTGTGCGCCCTCGCCTTGCAAGGTCACATACGCTTCCTTAACCGCGTAGGTTTTCATGCTGGAACCTTTGACCGCCATTTCTCATAGCCGCGTGCACGCAATTCACAGGCCGGACATTTGCCACAGCCATAGCCCCAGTCATGGCGATGCGACCGATCCCCGATATAGCAGGTATGCGTCTGCTCGACGACCAGGTCGATCAGTGCTTGACCGCCAAGCTCTTCAGCGAGTTCCCAAGTCTCGGCCTTGTCGAGCCACATCAGCGGCGTGTCGATTTGAAACGATCGGTCCATTCCGCGAGACAAGGTCAGTTCTTGTGCATCGAGGGTTCCACGTCGGCAGTCGGGATAGCCAGAATAATCAGTCTCACACATGCCGCCAACCAAGGTTGCCATTCCGCGTCGCCACGCAATCGCCCCAGCGAGCGTGAGAAACAGGAGATTACGCCCTGGCACAAATGTGTTGGGTAACCCTGTTTCAGCGGTCTTGATCTCAACATCACGGGTCATCGCCGTATCGCTGATATCGCCGAGCACGGATAGATCACACATATGATCTTCACCGAGTTTCGACGCCCAATGCGGGAACGACCGCTTCAGCGCCTCAATGATTCGCGGGCGGCACTCAAGTTCGACGGAATGACGCTGCCCATAGTTGAATCCAACGGTCTCAACACGATCATAGCGAGTAAGCGCATGCGCCAGACAAATCGTCGAATCTTGTCCGCCGGAAAACAGGACAAGCGCTGTACGTTCGGACATTTCTTCCCTCATCCCAGTTTACACCTTGCCATTCGCCGCCTCGGTTCACAAAAGGACATGTGTAACATATGTCACACACCAAACACCCAAGCAGCGCGTACCCTACGTTACTTGTTGACAAAATGACACGCCTGCCTTCGACATGCATATTGAGGCATCTCCAGACAACATGGGGAGCCCCAGAGGAAACGCAATAAAATCTCGTGCCACAAAAGCAGGCACCGAGGGAGGAGTTAGCATATGAAAGTCTCACGACGCTCGAACTATGTCTTATTCGCGGGTGCCTCGGCACTTGCATTGACCGCCGGTGCGCCAATCGCATTCGCCCAAGATGGCGATACCGATAGCGCGCGCACTTTGAATACGGTGGTTGTGACCACTCAGAAAACCGAGGAATCGATTCAAGATGTTCCGATCGCGGTTTCGGCATTCGATGATGAAACGCTAGACAAGCTTCAGCTTGCGGGTGGCCCAGACCTCGTCAAAACCATTCCGAACGTGAACTTTACACGCGGCAACTTTACCGGGTTTAACTTCCGGATCCGCGGTATCGGGGTCGACGCTGTCTCTACCGCAGCGGACGCAGGTGTTGGTGTGCACCTCAACGATGTTCCGTTGACAGCCAACAACCTGTTCGAAGCTGAATTCTTCGATGTTGAGCGCGTTGAAACATTGCGTGGACCACAAGGAACTCTGTACGGCCGGAACGCGACCGGTGGTGTGGTCAACACGATTACAGCCAAGCCAGTTTTGGAAGAGTTCCAAGCTGATGCGCGCCTGACCTATGGCAACTTCAACACGATTAAAACCAAAGGCATGGTCAACCTGCCAATCGGTGAAACGGCAGCCCTTCGTCTGGCAGGCTCTTATCTTAGCCGCGACGGTTTCGTCGACAACGTAACCACTGGAAACGATGTTGATGATCGTGAATTGTTCAGCATTCGCGGTTCACTTGCATGGGAACCCACCGATCGTCTTAGAACGCTCTTAATGGTCGAGCATTTCGAAGAAGATTCCTCGCGTCTGCGCTCAGGTAAGCAATTCTGTGCGACTGACCCAACCAAGACATCCTTCAATGGTATCGCGATTTCAGCGTTTGATCAGCTCATCACATCTCAAGGCTGTGTGGATGAGTCGGTGAATGACCCAGCATCCCTCGGCGGCATCAATGCGTCCTCGACCCTCGGTGCAGGCGTGTTCGGTGTGCTCTCGGGTCTGACGGGTAACATTGGAACTGATGGTAATTTGACCGGCTTTACGCCGAGTGGGTACCTCCCCGATAAGCGGGAGATTGCAAGCTCCTTCGATCCGACCTTTGAGGCAGAACAGACCTTCGCCATGTGGCGGGCTGAGTACGATCTCACGGATGATCTCACGCTGACCTATCTTGGGAGCGTGAATGAGAACTTCATCGCGTCGCAAGAAGACTATAATGAAGCGGCGCCGGTTGAATTCTTCAACACCGCTCCATCGCCGTTCATTGCGTTGAACGGAGACACAGCGGCGGCGGTTGGGGCGGTGTTCCCAACTCTGTTCCCAGGTGGTGTCGTTAGCGATCCACAGCTTGGGCAAGCCAACTTCCTCGAGCAAACCGACTTGTCCGGTGGTGAGGCCGAGCAGACGACACATGAACTTCGTTTGCAGTCGGACTTCGACGGTCCGTTCAACTTCAACCTCGGTGCGATCAAGCTCGACTTCGAAACGAACCAAGGCCCTGATCCTGTTGAAAGCTACTATGTGTTCTTCAACACGGGCTCTGCCTTCATTCAGGCAAATAACGCAGCAGCTGGCCTCGCAGCTTTGCCGCCTGTGTTCTCGATCGCTGACCCAGCAAATGCTGGCGCGACCGCACGCGACAATATCGGCAATGGTGAGGATCGGAACTATTTCCGGTCGATCACACCGTATCAGCTTGATAGCTTCGCGGTCTTTGGTGAGGGCTACTATGACATCACGGATGATCTTCAGTTTACCCTCGGCCTGCGCTATACGGACGATAAGAAAGAAGTCGGGAACATTCCGACCTTCCTTGCTGTCCCAGATGCAGTTCGTCCCGACCCGCTTGTGTTCGTGCCAAATGCAGGCGCAACACCTGACAATGGGGGCGACGGCACACTAGACGCGCAGTTTGAAGAAGTCACAGGACGTGTCGGTTTCGACTGGTCACCAGACTTAAGCTGGTCTGAAGACTCGCTGTTCTACGCCTTCTATTCACGCGGCTATAAGGGCGGCGGTATCAACCCACCACAGCCCGCGGATAACACATCAGGTGTTCCGCAAACCTTCGAACCTGAGTTCATTAATTCCTACGAAATCGGGACGAAGAATACGCTCGCTGGCGGCGCCATGCAGCTGAACGCAACCGGGTTCTACTATGATTATGAGGGCTATCAGATCAGTGCGATCGTCAACCGGACCTCAGCCAACTTTAACGTCGACGCTGAAATTCGCGGCATCGAGTTGGAGACCATCTGGAACCCAACATCGACCCTCGTTTTGAATGCGAACCTCGGCTTCCTCGACGCAAAAGTTGTCGACACGTTCGGGGTTGATGTTCTGGATCGGACCAATGGCCGGTCGGATCTGGTTGTCCTGAAAAACTTCGCAACCGCATCAAACTGTGTGGTTTCAGCGGCCGGTTACGCAACCGTGCTTGGCGGCATCGCTGCAACCTCATTGGATCCAGGCTCAACGCTTGGGCTCTGTGATGAAAGCCTCGCTGCAGGGATCTATGACGCCCAATTCGGTGACGGCTCAGCCGAAAACGCAGACCCCGCCACTGTACGGGCGTTCGCCGAAGGCGCGCTGGGTCTGACTGGGACATCGGTCACCTATGTCGACGGTGAAGGAAACATCCAAACGGCGTCTGCGCTGGAAGCCTTTGACGGTGAAGCCAAAGACCTCGACGGTAACCGCCTTCCAGGGACACCGGACACAACGTTCAGCTTCGGCGCTGAATACACCTGGGAAGGTGTGCTTGGCGGTGACTTCGATGTTCGCTTGCGGACCGACTATTACGTTCAGGACAATGCGTTCAGCCGGATCTGGAACACAGAGCGCGACTCACTTGAAGGATGGGAAAACTTGAACCTGTCGCTTCAACTCTTGAACACTGAGAGCGATTGGTCGCTTGAGGTCTTCGGTAAGAACATCACCAATGAAGAAGTCATCACAGGTCAGTACCTGACAGATGACAGCTCGGGTCTGTTTACCAACGTGTTCTTGAACGAGCCTGCCACCTACGGCGTCACCATCGCGAAGCGCTGGTAAGAGCCATATGGGGCCTCCGCGATGCGGGGGAGAGAGGGAAAGGGCGATCCAAACGGATCGCCCTTCTTTTTTTTGTGCGCGAGTCGACTATGTTGGCAGAGACAGTTGTTTGCAGGAGAAATCTGACGTGCTGCGTTCTAGTTTATCGATTATCGCCCTTGTCTCACTCACCGCGTGCGGCAGCCAAACCGCGACGCCAGAACCGGAGGCGGACGGATCTCTCATTTCTCAGTCGGGTCTGAAGCTTGTCCCGGTCGCTCAAGAGCTTGAATTTCCTTGGGGCCTCGCCGGGCTTCCGAACGGCGACCTGCTCGTCACCGAACGCGAAGGACGCTTGCGCCTGATCCGAGATGACGTTCTCGTCGATGCACCACTGACCGGGTTGCCAGATGATATTCTGGTCGCCGGACAAGGTGGACTTTTGGGCATTGCGCTCGATCCTGATTTCGAAAACAACCGCACGCTCTATCTCAGCTATTCAAAAGATATGGATGGCACCAATACGACGGCTGTCGTGTCGGCCACCCTCAACGATGATGCAAGCGGCCTAACTGATGTCACCGAGATCTTTCTCGGCGAAACGCGCGAAACAACATTCCACTATGGGTCGCGGATGGCCTTCCTGCCGGACGGGTCGATGATTATCACGCTCGGCGATGGCTATCGCTATATGGAAGACTCGCAAGACCCGAGCCTGCTGCACGGCAAAATCGCACGCATCATGCCCGATGGAACCGTACCGAGCGATAACCCGTTCTCCGATGGCGGCGGCAACCCATCAGTTTGGTCATATGGCCACCGCAATGTTCAAGGCCTCGTCTATCATAGCGCCAGCGGGCAACTGATCGCGCATGAACACGGGCCGAAAGGTGGCGACGAGTTGAACGTCATCGAGCCCGGCAAAAATTACGGTTGGCCAGCCATTACTTATGGCATCAACTATGACGGCACCATCATCACCGATGAAACCGAAGCCGCAGGTATGGAGCAACCAGATGTCAAATGGGTGCCCTCGATCGCACCGTCCGGCATGACGGTCGTAGAGACCGCGGGCTTTGAGGATTGGAGCGGTGATCTGTTGATCGGCGCGATGAACGGTCCTGCCGGTCAGAAAATCGTACGTGTCGATATCGCCGAGGATGGGACGATTGGTGACACGGAAGATCTGCTCGGCGATCTCGAAACCGGCTATAGAGACGTGATTTCAACACCGGATGCGATCTATGTCGCCACCAATCCGTTGGATGGCACGATTTATCGCGTTGAAAAGGTCAGCTAGACGCCGCGGCGCGACCGCAAAGCAGTGGCGAGTGTGCCGTCATCAAGATGGTCAAGCTCGCCGCCAACCGGAACGCCATGGGCAAGCCGGGTGACTTCAACGCCTAAGCCCTCTAACCGTTCCGCCACATAGTGCGCGGTGGTTTGACCATCGACGGTTGCGTTCAGCGCCAAAATGACTTCACGGACGCTGCCGCTCTTCACGCGGTCGATCAGCAACCCGATCGTCAAGTCTTCCGGGCCAATGCCATCAAGCGCGCTCATGACACCGCCAAGGACATGATAGCGCCCGCGAAAGGCGGCAGCGCGCTCGAGCGCCCACAAGTCTGGGACATCCTCGACCACGCAGATCAGGCCATCATCCCGCCCCGGGGCTTGGCACACCGCGCAAGGCTGCAGCGTGTCATAGTTCCCGCAGACCTGGCACTGCTCGATCTTATCCGCCGCATCTGCGAGCGCATCGGCGAGCGGACGCAAAAGCGTATCCTGGCGCTTCAGAAGAAACAGCGCAGCACGCCGGGCCGAGCGCGGCCCAAGCCCAGGCAGGCGCGCGATCAAGTCGATCATGCGTTGAATCTCTGGTCCTGCGGAAGACTTGCTCATCAGGCTAATGTGAGGGACTCGCGCGGCGAAGCAAGAGCCTGCCTCCATCTTGGCAGGCGCTCAAATTAGGGTTATTACCCTAAAAAAAAGAAATTGGAGGAGACAATGGCCGATACAGCGCAAACAATCGAAGATTCTGAAATTCCAGATCCGTACAGTTTGGACCTTGCGACACTTGACGTCTCGCAAGCCGAAATTTTCGAAGCCAATCTACAAGGCGCCTACTTTCGTCGGCTCCGGCATGAAGACCCCGTACACTATTGCCCGGAGAGTCCATTTGGCCCCTATTGGTCGATCACAAAGTATCAGGACATCGTTGCTGTCGACTCCAATCACAAAGTGTTTTCTTCGCAAGATAACATCGTCATTGGCGATGCGCCTGAGGGCATGGAAACACCGATGTTCATCGCGATGGATGGCGCCAAGCACGTCACGCAGCGCAAAACGGTCAGCCCGGCTGTCGCGCCGTCACAGCTCTCGGAAATTGAGGCGCTGATCCGATCGCGCGTTTGCGCAATTTTAGACAGTCTTCCCGTCGGCGAAGAGTTTAATTGGGTCGAGCTTGTATCTAAAGAATTGACCACGCAAATGCTGGCGACGCTGTTTGATTTTCCGTTCGAAGATCGCCACCTCCTCCCTTATTGGTCGGACGTCGCCACAACATCCGAAACCGTTGGCATTGAGGTTGATATGGACGCGCGTATGCGCACCCTTGAGGAGTGCTACGCCTACTTCGCTCGGCTTTGGCAGGAACGGGCAGCGCAGCCTAAAAAATTCGATTTCATTTCGCTGTTGGCCCATAATCCGGACACGGCGGAGATGGTCAATGACCCTCAAGAATTCTTGGGCAACTTGATCTTGCTAATCGTCGGAGGGAACGACACAACGCGCAACTCCATCAGCGCTGGCGTCGTTGAGCTCAACCGAAACCCGGATGAGTTGGCCAAGCTAAAATCAGACCCCAGCCTGATCCCGAACATGGTGTCTGAGATCATTCGCTACCAAACCCCACTGGGTCATATGCGGCGCACCGCGCTTGAAGACATTGAGCTGGGTGGAAAACAGATCCGCAAAGGCGACAAAGTCGTGATGTGGTATGTGTCCGGCAATCGCGATGAGAGCGTGATCGAAGACCCTGACCGGTTTTGGATCGACCGTCCAAATGCGCGACGTCATCTCTCATTTGGCTTTGGCGTCCACCGCTGCATGGGCAATCGCGTTGGCGAGATGCAGCTTCGAATTCTTTGGGAAGAGATCTTGGCGCGGTTTGACCGAGTAGAAATGGTCGGTGAGCCCGAGCGTGTCTTGTCGAACTTCGTCATGGGATACACGAACGTTCCGGTGATCCTCCACGCCAAAACGTCGTGAAAACAAGAGCGCGCATCCTCGAAACGGCGCGGATTGCATTCAATGCGCGTAGGTTCGGCAATGTAACAACAGCTGAGCTAGCCGCGCAGTGCAAGATTGCTGAGGGCAATCTGTGGTATCATTTCAAGAATAAGCGCGCGCTTTTGGAGGCGATCACAGAGCGTTTTTTGAACGATGTGGAACAGCGTCTCACCATCCTGCCGAGTGATCCAAATCAAATCCTGGAAGACTATGCGAAGATGCTGACGGCCTTGATGGCTGAGATCCGTCAGTACCGATTTCTATACCGAGACCAAGCTGACTATGGTGAGCATACAGATCAATTGCTCGACCGCTTACCTGGAATCTACCGCGACACGCAGGCCCAGTTCCAAGCCTTTTTGCACGGCATGGTCAAAGCCGAATTGCTACAACTCGATCCAGAAGACGTGCCCGCGCTGGCGATGAATAGCGTGCTCATTCTGCGCTACCATTTAGAGTTTCTCCGAGAAAGCGGGCGCGATAGCGATGTTGGGTCAGGTGCGGTGCGAAGCGCAGTTGAGCAACATCTCACACTGTTTTCAAAGGCGTTGGTCCCATCGGCGCGAGACGCCCTCACCGCCGCTTTAGATCTGGCTCTTGAAACAGCTTAGATAGGCTTTTCGTCGTATTCGAGGCCATAACTCTTTCACTCACTCTCGAACGCGTTACATCAAAACTAACGCAGCGAGTGAACAGAGGAGACCAGCATGGTGCATGAAGGCCAAGAAGCGCTGATCAAAGATGCGCTGGTCTTCTTCGTTGCGGCGGGCCTTGTTGTTCCGATATTGCGCGTGGTCAAACTGCCCGCAGTGGTTGGCTTCATTCTCGCCGGGATCGTTCTTGGACCAAGTGGCGCAAGCACGTTTAGCGACCAAGTCCCGATCCTCGAATATGTCACAATCTCTGATCCAGCGGGCGCCGCGCCTCTGGCTGAACTTGGCGTCTTATTCCTCTTGTTTTTGCTCGGCTTAGAGCTTTCGTTTCAAAAACTGTGGGCTCTGAGACGCACCGTGTTTGGGGCTGGCACCACGCAAGCCATCTTCAGCGCCATCGTCATCGGCTACGGATTGTTCTTGTTCGGGTTGCCAGCCACGGAGGCGGCGATCATCGGGCTCGCGCTCGCCCTCTCTTCAACAGCGATCGTCATGCAAATGATGATCGATCATAAAATAGCCGCGAGCCCTGTGGGGCGAAGTTCGCTAGGAGTCCTCCTGTTTCAGGACATTCTTGTCGCGCCAATTTTGATTTTTGTTGGCTTCACCGCGAGCCGTGGGAGCGCAGATCTGACGACGGTCCTGGCGCAAGCGCTGTTCAATGGTGCGCTTGCCTTGGTCATTATCTTTGTCATCGGCCGCTTCTTGCTTCGGCATTTGTTCCGATTGGCGATCAATGCGGGTGGGCGCGATTTCTTGATGGCGATCACGTTGCTAACGGTCGTCGGCGCATCAGTGATCACCTATAATGCTGGCCTTTCGCTCGCACTCGGCGCCTTCCTCGCCGGGCTATTGTTGGGCGAGACGGAGTTCAAACACCAAACCGAGGTCGACCTTGAGCCGTTTAAGGGTCTGCTGCTCGGCCTCTTTTTTATGACCGTCGGGCTCGCGATCGATTTATCCGTCGTGCTGGACAGCTGGCAAATCGTCCTTGGCGGGTTGGCGGCGATGCTCGTAATCAAGTCCGTCATTGCCTTCGCGGCGATCCAATTTTTTGTCAAAGACAGATCGACAGCGACTGAAACGGCGTTTTTGCTCGCACCGGCAGGAGAATTTGCCTTCGTCATTGTTGGCGCCGGTCTGGCGGCCGGCACCGTTTCGCTTGGAACCTCTGCCGTCGTCACAGCCATCGCAGCTTTGTCGATGCTGATCATACCAGCCAGTTGGCGGTTTGGGGCCTGGCTTGCAAACCAGCTCGACACCAAAGAGCAAGCCAACCAAATCCCCAGCGATTTTAGCGCCAATGAAGGGCATGTCATTGTTGCAGGCCTCGGCCGCGTTGGCCGCGCCGTGGCACATATCTTGGAGCGCGAGCAAGCTGAAATCGTCGGCCTGGACACCAATCCAACAACCGTTTCACGCCAGC
>JBCBQS010000038.1:0-16205 GCA_039820085.1 Pseudomonadota bacterium | reverse complement strand
CAATTATTGTTGGCTTGCTGCTCAGTATCCGGTTCGCCATCGACGCCAACGATGCTCGCGATGAAGCAGAGCGGCGTGCGATCCAGGCCGAAATGGCTCGAGAATACCTCTTGGAGACTTTGTATTATACGACACCAGCGATTGAAGGCGGTGAAACGAATGAAATTTGGACAAAAGCGTTAGAACGTGCCGAGTCTCAATTGGCGTCGCTCTCTGCGAACGACCCTGACGCGTATGCAGCGCTATCGCTGGCGGCAGGACGCATCAGGGAAGGCTCTGGTGATAGTGAGACTGCGGCCCTACATTTCGAAAACGCGGCTGACGCCTATAGGCGAATTGAATCCTCAAACAGCCCCAGTCTCGTCGAAAGCGAGTTGCGCTATGCGTTCAACCTTCTCCAGCTGAAACGGGTTAAAGATGCCGAACCGATTCTGGAGCGCGCGGTCGAAGGCTTAGACAAGATTAGAACGCCGCGGTTTGAGCTTCTTTTCCTAGCCTTAGACACACAAGCGAGCTTGGCTGGAAACACGTCAGATTATGACCAAGCAAAATCGCTCTACGGCCGTCAAGTTGAAGCGTACGAACAGGCTGCTGACCCCAAGAGGCGCGCGCTCGGGTATAGAAATGACTACGACCGGTGGAGCCGTTCAAGACTTCATTTGGCGCACTATCAAGCGCTCAGCGGGGATCCAGCCAGCGCGCGAGAGACCGTCCGTCCGGTTCTCAGAAAAATCGACGAGGGTGGGACTGAAATCAACGATCACGCCAGGCTGAACGCCTTATTTATGAGTGCGAGCATTGCGCTGGCGGCAGGAGAGTATGAAGAAACGATTTCATCCGCCAATGTTGCGAGAGAAATAGCAACTCGTTTGTATGGCCCACGCAATTATTACGCCGAGCAATTGCAGTACATCATCGCTCGTTCCCACTATCATTTGAAAAACTATGAGCGCGCCGCGAACCTATCTCGCGATGCAATCGAAGTCGTCTGCGATGAGGGCGATGAATTGTCAATCAGTTGCCTTTCTCATATGGACTTACTCGCAACATCGGTCCTGCATTCTGCAGACAAAGCCGGCGCAGCTAGTAGTTTCGAGACACTTCTCGAACACCATGTTGAAAATTCTGGAAGTCGCTCGCCCGAGGCAATGCGGGCGCGCTATTTTCTGGCTCAATTGGCAATGGATGATCTTCGATTGGAGGACGCTGAACTTGATCTTTCGCAAATTGACTTTGAGGCACTTGCAGAGTCAGATCGTGAAACTAGTTGGAACGAACTCGGCCAAGCGACAGTCGCCCGGTTAGCATATTTATCAAACCCTTCGAACGATACGGCTCAAAGCCTGAACGCTGAAGTCAAATCATTGCAGGCATTAACAGTTGGGGATGATGAAGTTTCATTTTTTAAGACGGAAGTCTCTTCGTTGGAGCGATAAGTGAACGGCTTATTCAAGCCCCGAAACGGGGTTCATCGCAATGAGCTGGTGAACCAGCTCGTGAAGTGGCAAATTGCCTTATGACCTCCTTGGCCCTTCTCGTAATCGATATGCAAACCGGCGCTCTTGACGGAAAGCTCATACCTGCAATTCATATGGGTGAAGACCTACTGACAAAGGCGAAGACACTCATTGACGCTGCCCGCCGAGAAGATGTGCCGGTGATTTACGTTCAACATAACGCTGACGAGGGGCTGCTGGTTAAAGAAACAGAAGCTTGGTCGATCCATCCCTCAATAGCGCCGGCGGATGGTGAACGTATCATCGAAAAGCGCGCGTCTAGCGCGTTTGAAGGAACAGACCTCGGCAAAGCTCTTGCCAATGAAGAAACTCGCGGGATCATTGTTTGCGGCCTGCAAAGCGAACACTGCGTCTCTAATACATCCTTTGACGCATTGAACCGAGGTATGGACGTATATGTTTGCGGCGATGGGCATAGTACGTGGTCGAGCGGAGAGGCGACGGCTGTTGAAATCATAGCAGAGCGAAACGAAGCGCTTGCCAAGAACGGAGCCTCAGTCGTTTCTGTATCGGCGATCGTTTCAATGCTGCGATCTAAAGAGTATTGTTCCGGAGCTAGAGATCGCCCCAAACAAATCACCTATGTTCAGATTAACTGCGACCGATTGTTTTCATCGGGCAGCCTTGGTTTCTTTCTCTCGTTTCCAGACCAAATCCGCACCATCTGGTCTAAGAAACAGCGCCGCCTGAATGGGCGCTACAAATGTGGGATCATCAAGCACGCAATTGACATAGTCCTTAGGATTTTCGCCCTTAGATCGGGCGTTCCAGCCAACGCCGAGATCGCTATCGCCAGCTTTGATAAAATAGTCAGGTGAGTGTTCGCCGCGCTTGTTGCGGTTGGGTACAAAGCGCACTGACAAGCAGAGGGACAATGTCGAGATACTACCTTCAAACCCGTGTCTGGTTTTTGTAAAAATTCCGATGTTCGCCATAGCGGGCCCCTATTACGATTGCTCCAGATTTCGACGCGAGCGTTTGAAGGCGGCATCGCCGTCCATCAAAGCACGCAACATGTGCGGCGCCAGTTCGGCTACTGAAACATTTTTGCCGAATGTCTGGGCATGGACTTTCGCATAATCGGTGAGATCGGCGTGAAGTCCCGGGTCGCACGAAATGGATAGTTTGACGGGCGTTCGGTCGATGAGTGGACCAACTTTGAGTTTTGAGTTCGACATGTCAGCGGCCTCCATAGGGTTGTAGAATGATGTCTTGGTGGACAAGAATCCGCAGGCGCCAACCTGGACGCACTGTGATGGTGGGTTGAACGGCCAGTTGGCGGCGGATGATTTCATCGCTGGCGCGAGATGCCCCGTCCTGCGTTGCGTCTCTGAGAGCACGCGCAATTCGATCGTCCTCATCGTCAGACAGTTCCGCCCCGACACTGATCAAGCTTGAAAGGGCTGCTGCCGAGAAGATCCGAAGAGTGTGATTATTGACCCGGTCCTTAAGGCCAGCATTGCCGCGACCATCCACGCCAGGCAGATTTTCAATCCGGATCGATGTGCCGTCCGGCATGATGATACGGTTCCAAACAATAAGCGCTCGGCTTTGTCCATAAGCCACCAAGCTGTCATAGCGCCCAACAATGCGGCTACCTTGCGGGATGAGCACCGTTTGCCCGGTGACCGTGTCATAGACCGGCTCAGTCACTTGCCCGATAATTTGCCCCGGCAAGTCAGAATTGATGCCGGTGAGCAAAGTTGCTGGGATGACGGTGCCTGCCATGACTTGCCAGGGCGAGACTGGCGATTGAACGTGATACGGATTGTAGATTGAACTGTCAGGCGTCTGTGAGATAAAGGCTTCTTTGCGCTGTTGGAGGTTCGCATCCTGGCTGACTTGCGTACCGGCTGTGAGCGGGCCTAAGGCATTTAGGACCTCAAACGGATCGCGGAGCCCCGCCTGTTGAGGCGCTGCAACCTGATCAATGGGCGCCCCCTGTTTACCAGAATTGGAAAAGAAGAGACCGCTTTCGCGCGCCGCGGCGGCCCGTTCGGCCTCTAATTGCGCTATCTGCTCGCCCCGTTCATCGACCACGGCCTCAACGGCCAATCGATCTTCAAATCCATATCGCCCCTCTCTCTGTGCGCGTAGAATTGGGGCCCCTAGATCACCAGGCAGAGCTGCACCCAGTACAGGCACGGGGTCCTCTTGCTTTATGTCAGCATAAGAGACTGGCAGGGAGGCGAGCCCATCGGCTTTCGGCTTATTCGCTGTTGAATAGAGCTCTCGCGTTGCTGCCGCCGCATCGCTTTGGGATGACGAGAGTGCGAGCGAGAAGCTCCCCATTATGACCAAGGCAGCAAGGCCAAGGATGACGGCTAGAGCCTTCTTCGAAAAACGTCTGACCGGCGCGGGCGCGGAGCGTATCGAAAGATCGCCCGGCGGGCCGTGGGTGTTTGCCTCTGTCATCGCGACGCCATTTGCAGATCATTGCGTTCGATCCGCACTACGTCTTGGTTTTTCTCGCCAAGCCGGAGCTCAGCCAACGCGAACAGGCGGTCAACGACATAATAATTGTCGCGCATACGGTAGTTTACGAGCTGCGATTTTCCGTCTCGCCCAACAACAAAAAGCGGTGGGGCTTCGCCTTGATCCAGCCGCGCCGGAAATTGAATATAGACTTTGCGGCCATCATCAAAGACGCGGGTTGGACGCCAATGCGGTTCGTCGCCGCTAATCTCATAGCGAAAGCGCAGCCGATCGAGTTGCAAGCCTTGCGGCGCGCGCTCGACTTGCCCGCTGGTCTCGGCCATTCGGCGCACCAAAGGCTGATCAGAGTATCGCCAAGAGACCGCCGCCATATAGGTTTCACGGAAGGCATGCAGCTCCAAATGATAAGCGCGGCGTGAGGTTGTAATGATGAGATTGGTTTTGAGGCCCGCCTGGATCGGCTTTACCAAGATATGGACCTGTGCCTGATCGCCCGCCCCGGAGACCGTATCCCCGAGCACCCAGCGCACGGTGTCGCCAGCTGAAACCGACATCAGCTCTTCACCGGGTTGAAGGGCAATGTCTGTTACCTGTTCCGGCGCAGCATAGACCTGATACAGGGCGCCGCGCGTATACGGATAGATCTGGATCGCGTTCATATAATTGGCCGAGGATGGCTCAATCGCGGCTGATGCATTGGCGCGGTCAATGGCCTTATGCGGGGCGAGCGGCTCGTCTTCGACTGCGCCAGCTAATTGCGAAGGACTAACACTCGGTCCAAATGTCCGCGCGACAATAGGAATAGCGGGGCTCGCCGTCTCTAGAACCGGCGCAACCTCATCTTCAGACAGATAGACCGCTTCGATAAAGGGTTCATCGTCAAGAATGATGTCTGGCGTTTTCGCGCCAAGGTCCAGGCTCTCACATGCGGTTAAAAAGGCCGCCCCGAGCAGAATGATGATAAGATGTGTCTTCGTCATGGAAGCCTCCTTCAGTTCAGGTCTTTCGACCAGTTGATGCCGTGCACGTAGAGGCCCAGCGGGTTTTGGTGGAGTGTTTCAGCGTCGCGCGGCGCATTATGGATGACCGAGAGTGTCGCGGTCCAATTTTCGCGGCTCATTTCGGCGCCGTTGCGGTATGCGATCTCGCGCCAGCGCAGGGTAAAACTGTCATCGCTTGCGCGAACCACACTGGTGACATCGACCGAGACCGATCGTTTTCCGACCTCGGCGAAGGGGTCATTTTCCTGCGCATATGTGTTGAGTGTGACCGCGGCCCGGTCGGTGGCATAAGCGTAGGCTTGCATCCAGTTTTGCCGCACAACAATTGGATCAATCGAGACTGACCGCGTGTTCTGAATAAAGCCCGCCAGATGATACGCGATCTGCGCATCGCTTGGCTCATATTGGGCGTCGGCGGGGCCGACAGCGCGCACAGCGCCATCCGTCGTCAATTCGACCACATAAGGCGTCACATAAGACTGCGTGGACCGCCACATAAGTCCGCATGCCAACACAAAACACATGCCGAGCGCGATTAGCGCAGCCAGGCGCCAATTCTTGGCCTGTACGCGGGCCGATCCCATCCGGTCATCCCAGGCTTGTTGAGCGCGCTGATAGGGCGTCACCGGCTCTGGTGTCTCTCCGTAAGCATTGGTCTGTCGTTTCCAAAACATGTTCCTCTACTCCTCATCTTTCAGGCGCGGCGCTTCGCCTGCGCCGGGCCGGTCGCCGTCGCGCACAGCGGCGGCGGCGGTCATGCCTGCATCCCTTGTGGTTTGGCTGCGCCGAATGCGTTTCGCCCAATCGGGCCCTGCAGCGTCATTGGCAGCGTTTGGCGCTGGCATCGGAGCGCCGCCCCCACCTGTTGCAGCAAAAGCCGCCTGGCCACCTGCGCGATAGCGATCCCGCGCGCTGCCGGTCATCCGAGAAAAAAACCGCCCGCCAGAACGCCGCGCACTCGCAATACCAGCGGCTGCAACACCGCCCATGCCAGCGGCCACGCCGCGCGCGCCGGTTTTACCGGACGCGGTACTCGCAAGCGCATAAGATGTCCGCGCCCTGCCCGCCATGGACGCTGCCGCACCGACAGAACTGGTCGCGACTTTGGAGCCAGCCCCCACGACGCCGCGCGCAACAGATGCGCTGGCGACAGTGCCCGCCGCTACACCAGCTGCGGTTCCAATCGCGGCTCCTGCTCCAAGCTGCGGCGCACCTGACACAATCCCGGTCGCAATGCCCGGCCCAAAAATGCCAAGCGCCAGCATGGCGAGCGATCCAAGAATGACCGATGCGGCTTGCTCGAGCGTCACGGCATCTGGCGTGAATGTGGATGTGATGGATCCAAATATGGTCGATCCGATGCCGACAATAATCGCCAGAACCATGAGCTTGATGCCCGCCGAAATCACATTGCCCAACACGCGCTCAGCCAGGAATGAGGTTTTGTTCCAAAGCGCAAACGGGATAAGGACAAAGCCAGCCAGCGTTGTGAGCTTGAACTCTAGGATGGTGATGAAAAGCTGGATCGACAGGAAAAAGAAGGCGAGCAGCGTGATCAGCCAAGCCAGAAATAGAACAGTGATGATCACGATGTTCCTAAAAAACGCGATCGGTCCGGAAAGTTTCGATATCTCATCCAGAAGTGGATAGGCGGCGTCATATCCGGTGGCAGCGACAAAGCCCGGACGCATGATATCAGCAGCCGTTAGCGTGCCACCTGTGGCGGTAAGACCGAGTTGAGCAAAACTTGTAAAAATGACATCAGCGAGAAACGCAAAATTGCCAATAATCAGAGCGAAGAAGCCAACATAGAGGATTTTCTTCAGGAATTTGGCGACAACATCTGTGTCCGGCCCCATCGCCCAGAAAAGGCCGGCCAGCGTAATATCAATCGTGATCAGCGCCGTTGTCAGAAAGGCGACATCAGCCTGTAGCAGGCCGAACCCACTATCGACATAAGTCGAGAAGGTCGCGACGAACTGATCAATGACATTTAGGTCGTCCATCTTCCCTGCCCCTAGTCGCGCGTATATGCGCTGCCATCGCCTCTGAAGCGTTCATGGCGCACGCGTGATTGTTCTTCGATGGCGGCGCGCCGGGCCTGTTCGACCGCCAGCATGCGATAGTGGGAGGCCATGAGCTGCTGCATATGCATTTGCTGTTCAACGCTGAGCGCCATTAGCTGATTGCCCGCCTGAATGACTTCGAGATTACCAGCCGCATCCTGGCTCTGATTAACCAGCGCCGTCAGGGTCTCTTTGGACTCTGTGATAGACGAGACAATGGCCGATTGAATGCGGACCGCGTTGCCAAAGGTGCCGCGCGAGAGTTTCCATTGATCAGTCGCACGAACAACGATCTCGCGATTGGTGAGATCCTCATAACTCTCTGGGAAGTTTTCTTCGTACCGGCGCTCAGACTCCTCAACTTCATAAGTAATCTCATCGCCTTCGCGCATCAGCACATCGATCCGCTCTAAGATGCGGCGAAGCTCATTGATTGAGCTTTGATCGAGGCGTTTGAGATTTTCGGCTGAATCGATCAGCATCTGGGCTTCATTCTGAAGCTGGCGGATCTGGTTGTTGATTTGCTCCAGTGTGTTGACGGCTGTGTTGACGTTCTGAACGAGATTGGTTGGGTCAATCACGACATCGCCGACGCCGAACAACGCATCTGCGGGCTGCGGTGCCACGAATGAGAGCGCGGTCGCACTCATCAGAACGGCAATTATTCTGCGGCACATGGTACACCTCCAAGGCTGTTTTCAAGGATCAGATCGGCCGCCCATGTCAGGCTTTTCTTTTCAAGCCAGGCCGCCGCAAAAGCTTCGCCGGGCGCTGCCAATTGCATAACTTGATCGATTTGCTTTTGGTCTTGCTTGGAGCCTGCCGCACAGAAAGCGAGGCCAATGTCTCCAAGTTCTAAATCAAAGAGCCGGTTTCCGGCCGGGCATTGTAGGTAATAATCTCGCTTCGGCGTTGCTTGCGCAATGAGATCGATTTGGCGATGGCTGAGGCCAAACGCATCATAAGTCTCGCACTGACCAGGCTCAGAGGCGCGAGCATTTGGCAGGAAGATGCGCGTTGGGCAGTTTTCGATCAGTGCAGGTGCAATTTTACTTTTCGCAACGTCCGACAAAGACTGAGTTGCAAACACGACCGAGACGTTCTTTTTGCGAAGCGTTTTGAGCCATTCGCGCAGACGGGATGCGAACATGGGATGATCAAGAAAGAGCCAAGCCTCGTCCAAGATCAAAAGCGTTGGCGCGCCATCGAACCGGCTTTCCAGTCGGTGGAAAAGGTATGAAAGCACCGGCGCGATCAATCGCGGCAAGTGCATCAAGGCTTCCATCTCAAAGACAGCCAAGTCGCCTGTCTCAAGGCTGTCCTCATCGGCATCGAGCAAACTACCAAAGGCGCCATCTAGCGTGTAGGGTTGCAGCGCTTGCCTCAGATCAGACGATTGCAACAACGCGCAGAAGCCGGTTATTGTTCTTTGACGCTCCGGCGCGTTGGAGAGATTTATCAATGTTCTCCAGACCGCGTCTCGGACCGCCGGCGTCAAACTCACCCCTTCTTGTTCGAGCAGTCCGAGTGTCCAGTTTTGCGCGAAAGTCTTTTCTGATTCTTCGGAAATTCTGGCGAGCGGCTGAAAGGCGAGCGCGCCGTCCGGATCGAGGTCATAATCCGCGCCGCCCATCGCAAGCATAGCCGCGCGGGCGGATCGACCTTTGTCGAACACAAAAACCCGCGCATCCTGATACCGGCGAAACTGCATCGCCATCAAGGAGAGCAAAACCGATTTGCCCGCCCCGGTCGGTCCGACAATCATTGTATGGCCAACATCGCCCTGATGCGTGACCAACCGGAACGGCGTGTTGGAGTTGGACCGCGCCATAATCAAAGGCGGACTGTCTAAATGGTCATTGCGTTCCGGCCCCGCCCAAACGGCTGAAAGCGGCGCCATATGCGCAAGGTTCAGCGTATGTATGAGGGGCTGGCGCACATTGGCATATGCGTTTCCGGGATGCGTGCCGAGCCAAGCATCAACGGCGTTTAAGCTCTCATTGATGCTGGTAAATCCACGCGTGTTCAAAACGCGCTCAACGGCGCGCGCTTGCTCATCGGCAATCGCGGGATCTGTATCAGAGACCACAATCGCTGTTGTCAGATATCCAAAACCAACATGATCCGCCCCGAGCGATTGCAGCGCTTCATCGGCGTCGGCGGCTTTATTATCCGCATCACTGTTCACCAGCGGCGAGGGTTCATTTTCCAGCGTCTCTTTGAGGATGGTCATGATGGATTTGCGTTTGGCAAACCACTGGCGACGATATCGGGTCAGCGTCTTTTCGGCATCGGCCTTGTCGAGCGGCAAAAAGCGCGTGACCCATCGATATGCGAACCCCAAATCATCAAGATCGGCTAAAAGTCCGGGTTCGGTCGCATTCGGAAATCCCTGCACCGAAATCACACGCAAAGTGTTATCCCCGAGTTTCGGAGACAGACCGCCGATCATGGCGCAATCGGTCAAAATACCGTCGAGATGCATCGGCGTATCGGGCAACCGCACGGGATGACGTTTGGTTGAAACGCAAGCGTGCAGATAGGTCAGCGTCTCATCATCACTTAGCCATTTAGCTTCCGGCATCAGCGTTTGGATAAGATCGAGACCGCGATCTGTGTGGTTCGCAAATAAATTTTTGGCATTGTCCCAAAAGGCCCGCGGTGCATCGCTCGGATCGTCAATAAGAATATTCTCGACCCGGCCTGCTCGATCCGCGGGCGGGAGCCAGCAAAATGTCAGATAGAAGTCGGTCTCAAAATGGCTGCCCGCCTGCAAGAACGTGTTTCGGCGTTCTTCATCAACAAGCCAGGTCGCAGGATCGGGAAAATGCGAAAACGGATAGATGAGTGAAGGTCGGCGCGCTGCTTCAAAGAAGAGCGACCAGCCAGAGCCAAACCGTTTAAGCACGTTGTTGACCCGCGCGGTATAGGCGATGAGTTGTTCCGGCGTGGCGCTTTCCAGATCCGGCCCGCGATAGCGACAGGTGCGTTGCAGCGAGCCATCCTTGTTGAGGACGATTCCGGGCGCCACCATCGCGGCCCAGGGCAGATAATCGACCAAACCGCGCGGACGATTTCGATATTCTGACAGGTTTAGCATGACAGGAATCCCTTGTGGCGAATGTGGCGGGTGAGCACCTCTGTAAATTTCGGATCGCGTTTTGCGGCCCAAGCGCAGAGACCGTGCGAGATCAGCCAATAGACAATGCCAACCAGCCATTGCTGCATGCCGAGCCCCAGGGCGGCTGCGAGCGTACCGTTGATAATCGCGGCCATGCGCGGCGCCCCGCCGAGCAAAATCGGCTCGGTCAAAGACCGGTGCAGTGGCACGCTATATCCTGGTGGAAGCTCGCGGGCGTAGTGCATCAGAACGCCGCTCCGCCGCCAAAGGAAAAGAATGAGAGGAAGAAGCTGGTTGCGGCAAACGCAATCGACAGACCGAATACAATTTGCAGCAATTTGCGCATGCCGCCGCCGCTCTCGCCGAAGGCAAGTGCAAGCCCGGTCAGGATTATGACAATGGTTGCGAGGATTCTGGCGACCGGGCCTTCAATGGACTCCAGAACCGATTGAAGCGGTCCCTCCCATGGCATGCCGGACCCCGCAGCGTGGGCGGGCAATGCAAGGACGGCGACGAACGCCGTCAATGCAACACCTTTTACAATAGATTTATTCATGAGTGCGTCCTTTCTCTTTTGACGTGTTGGAAATGGATGTGACTGGTTCGGGGCTGGTGATGATCGGCGTCAGCCGGTAGCCATCTGTCGAAACACCATCGACCTGGAGAAGAGATTCCACTTGGCGGACGCCATTCTGGCGCCGGATGAAAACGACCCGGTCGATGGTTTCTGAGATCAATTCAAATGGCAGCGCATTTGTCGCTTCGGACACCAGTTGTTCGAGGCGATGCAGCCCTGCTTCAGCAGAATTGGCATGAAGGGTCGCGATGCCGCCAGGATGGCCTGTATTCCAGGCTTTGAGCATGTCGAGTGCTTCACCGCCTCGAACTTCGCCGACGATGATACGGTCGGGCCGAAGGCGCAGTGTCGAGCGAACCAGGTCCGATAGCGTAACTGTGCCGGGTTGCGTGCGAAGCGCTACAGTATCCTCTGCCGCGCATTGTAGCTCTCTTGTATCTTCCAAAAGAACGACTCGATCTCCGGTGTCGGCGATTTCTGCGAGAAGCGCGTTGGCAAGGGTTGTCTTTCCAGACCCGGTGCCACCGACGACCAGAATATTTGTTCGTTCCAAAACCGCAGACCGAAGTGCTGCAGCCGTTTGCGGGCTCATAATGCCTGCATCGACATATTCGCTAAGACCAATGACGCGGCCGGCAGGCTTGCGGATTGAAAAACATGGCGCCGTCGTCACCGGCGGCAAGACGCCTTCGAACCGTTCACCTGAAATGGGTAGCTCTGCTGAAACAATCGGTGTTTCGGAAGTGGCATCACGGCCTATATGGCTCGCCACGAGACGAATAACGCGTTCGACCTCGTGTTCTGACAGTTCGCAACCTGTATCAATCCGCCCTTCACCATGGTGTTCAAACCAAAGACGCCCGTCAGGATTGAGCATGATCTCGATGACGGCTGGATCTTGAAGGGCGCCGACAATCTGCTCACCAAACGCAGTGTTCAGCATGTCGATTGTCCGTTTGAGGCTACTCGCATCACGCATGGTCAGCATCTTTCTGTATCGGCGACCGCGTCGAACCTTCAGGCGCTGGTCTGTGCAAGCGATCGAGATCTTCTTCTGAAAAGAACGAGGTCTCGTCGGCGATGACATCATCAACCGCGCGCTGAAGGAGACGTTTGCCCGATTGGAGATCGCGCCCTAATTGTTCTAGGAATTGATCAAACTGTTGATCGCCTTTGGCGCGGGCTGCATCCAATTGATTGGCTGGCAATTGCGGCGTCACCATCAGGAAGTATCGAATAAACAATGCCAGCGTTTCACCAAGCACGGTATCGTTGCGTTCCAACCGATCGAACTGGCGGGTCAGACGATCAAGACGCCGCGCGACCAGGGCTTCCTTTTGACGATCTGCATCTCCGCCGAGATAGGCCTTTAAGGCATCGTCAACGACACTCCAGAGCGATTGGCCGGGCTTTTTGGCCTCTGCGTGCAAGCGTACAAAATTGGTTTCAGAGATATAGGTATGAATGCGCGGTTTCATCGCCCTCTCCCCTGGAACAAACGGGTGGTGGTCAGTTCGTCGAATGCATCAGCTTCGGCGACGGGCGCGCCAAAGAAATCACGCTGAATTGGTTCACCAACTTCGCTCTCGTCCAAATCGGGTGAGCCGTCTGATTTCAGATCAGGCGCCTGATTTGGATCTCTCTCGAGTTTTGGGCTGTGTTGAAGGCCGCCATGATCATCTGGGTCTATGATCAGCGCGTCGTGGATCTCTGCTATGCAGTCGTCCCAGGCGGTGCCCGGCAGAACGACAGCCTCGCCAGCAAAAGACTGGCCTGGAGCTATTGCAGGCAAAACTCGGCCGATGAAATTGCGGTCTTTGTAATAGCGCAGCTTCTTCGCCCGCACCGGCGGCGCGCCAGCGACCATGACAATCTCATCATCAGCGGGCAGCTGCATCACCTCGCCTGGAGTTAAAAGCTGGCGCGCGGTTTCTTGACGAGAAACCATGACATGGCTGAGCCATGGCGCGAGCCGGTGACCCGCATAATTCTTCATTGCGCGCAGCTCTGTTGTTGAGCCGAGCGCATCGGAAATGCGTTTGGCGGTTCGCTCATCATTGCTGGCAAAGGCGACCCGCACATGACAATTATCGAGGATGGAATTGTCCGCGCCGTAAGCTTTGGAAATCTGATTGAGCGATTGGGCAATTAGAAAGGCCCGCAGCCCGTATCCGGCCATATATCCGAGCGCCGTTTCGAAGAAGTCAAGGCGCCCAAGCGCTGGAAACTCGTCCAACATCAACAGGACCTGTCGCCGTTCTGAAGTGGTCGTCTCATGCGCTTCAGTCAAACGACGCCCAATCTGATTGAGGATCAAGCGAACCAGTGGCCGGGTTCGAGAAATATCAGATGGCGGCACGACCAAGTAGAGCGAAAGGGGTTGCTCCCCGTCTACAAGGTCGCTGATCCGAAAGTCACATGAAGATGTCGCCCGCGCCACGGTTGGATCGCGGTATAGCGACAAGAAACTGAGCGCCGTCGAAAGAACACCGCTGCGCTCATTCTCAGATTTGTTCAGAAGTTCGCGAGCAGACTGAGCGACTGCTGGATGCACTTTCGGCTCGGTATCGGTGCCCAGATGATTTGTGCGCAGCATGACGTCGAGCGTGTCTTCGAAGCTGCGAGATGGGTGCGACAAGAGATGTGCGACGCCGGCCAAAGACTTGTCTGTCTCAGCATAGAGGACGTGCAAAATAGCGCCGACGAGAAGCGAATGAGCGGTCTTGTCCCAGTGATTACGACGATCGAGCCCTCCTTCTGGGTCGACCAGAATGTCGGCAATGTTTTGAACATCGCGAACCTCGTTTCGACCTTTTCGAACCTCGAGCAGCGGATTGAAGCAAAGAGTCTGCGGATGGGTCGGATCAAATCGGACAACACGAGAGAACCCCGAGCGCCAACCAGATGTCAGATCCCAGTTCTCACCCTTGATGTCGTGAATAACGGCCGAGTGCTGCCACGAGAGCAATGTTGGAATGACGAGGCCAACGCCTTTACCTGAGCGCGTTGGCGCAAAGGCCATTACATGCTCTGGGCCATCGTGGCGTAAGTAGGCGTTTTTGATCTGCCCTAGAAAAACGCCATCGGTGGTAAGGAGCCCGGCAAGTTTGATCTCGCTACGTTTGGCCCATCGCGATGACCCATACGTGGTGACATTCTTGGATTCTCGCGAGCGTAGGACAGCGCCAACAATAGCTGCGAACAAGCCGGCGACTCCGCTGCCGCCCGCGATCAATCCCGCGCGGTGAAAAACCGAAGGCGCGTAGGCCTCATAGGAATACCACCATCCAAAAAACCGCCATGGCGCGTAGATGGGGGTACCGCCAAGAATGAAACAAGGTTCGCCAAGGCGCGTTGAATAGGCAAGCTGGGCTGCGGTCCACTGAGCCGCAAACCAGACACCGCAAATAACGATACAGAGCACGAGTAGAACTTGCCAGAAGATGGTAGTCGTGAGTTTCATGCCCTTAGGCTGAAATATTTGACCGTGTCCGCGCTAGGCTGAAAATCGTGTATTATCGTGAAGCAAGATGAAGCGCTCGCAACTATCGTGCACCATCATGAACGCTGGTGAGGAATCGTGACGGTTGAGCCAGAAATTTCAGTAGAAATGCGAATGATCAAGCGCTTTGATCTGTCCTAGACGGAAAGGGTCGGACTCCAATTGACAAAGTTTTTATTGATTACTCAAGCGACTAAAGACGCCCTAGTTAAGACGCTTTTGATCCGAAGGCGCTTCAAAGCGCTAGACCCGGATGAAGGATCGGAGTGCGAGTAACCTGCTGCCAATACTCGGTAAGTCAATAACAGGGATTCATAACATTTAGCCGGCGAGACACGTTCGACGCAATGGGTCCATCAAACGGCCGCGCTTTCGAACGAGACTCACCGTAGTTCAACCATTATGGCGCAATAGGTCCAAAACCAGATTCTTTGGAATGCCAGGGTTTGCGCATGCATACGATTATACTTCTTGTCTTGTTTTGCTGGTTCGTCATTTGTCTTCCCTTGCTTGCAAGAGGTTGGACGAGTTTGCTGGTCATGGCATTTGTGGCGATTGGGGCAACGATCGCTACTTATATCGGTGCGGCTGTATTTTCTGCCGGAGATCTTCCGCAGCTGATTGTCGTTCCAGGCGAGATGTGGCGTGTTCTTGCGCCATTTTCGATCATTCCATTTCTGTGCCGGGTCGGCAGTCTGGCGCTTCAGGAACTGGGGCAAAAACGGGGCCATACGCTATGGCTAGATGTCGTTGCAGTCGCCTCAGTACCGGCAATTGTGTTTCTTCCAGAGCTGTACCGCGATTGGACGCATCGAGAGCTTTCGGAGGCTTGTTCGTCGAGACCGATCCAATTCTCAATGTCGGGAGAAACGGGGGCCATTAGACGGTCCGGCTCGCGGTTCTCTCTATACTTTGAAAAATCGCTAGAGAGCGCCGTTTACACGGGCAACAGTAAGTCGGAGCGACCACTTTGCCGGCGCACCAAGAACGGAACGGAGCGCGTTGAAATCACCGCCTTTACAGTTAGATTCACGCATTCGCGCGATATTTCTTGCCAATCGCCTGAGTCCCTTCAAAGCTGGGAGAAGCGGTTCTGCGAAACCGATATTCGCGATCGTCGGCGGCTCTTCCCGGATAAGATGACGATTTTCGATCCCAGAAACACACGGGTTGGTGCGTTCGGTATCGCTCGCAAGACGTCCTCTTCACTGCTGGAGGAAGCAATCCCCAATCTTAGTGACCCGGAAGAGGTTTTCGATACAGATATTGGTCGGGTTTTTCGTTATGGAACGGAGTTCGTGGTGGCACCAGAGCTCACCATGCCCGATGGAACACCATTCGCCGTTAAGTGCAGGGCGATCAATCGCGAGGGTGAATTGTTCTGCCGCTTTCGTCATTCGCTGGCGCCCAATCTTGATCTCGCTTGGAGTGCGACCTTGGCCGTCGAGACGATCGCGCCCACGATCAGTCGTATAAACGCCCTCGTGTTCGAAGTCTGCGCGTCGGCATTAGATCACACTGAGCTTTGCGGGGGAGAGGAACCGATAGACTGAAGCCGAGCATTTTCGAATGCTCCTCACGCCTCCCGATCGCTTCTTAGCGAGCATTAGCAGACATAAGCTGAGCGGCTTAAGTCGCCCTAAATAAGCCGCTGGACGTCACCAAGCCTAGCCAAACCAAAAACTGATCGTGACAAGCGAGTGTAAGTGAGTTAGCCACACACCCTATGGTTGGGTCACATGTTGCTATTAAAACTCAAAGTTTTCCGTCTCCGTTCGGGGATTGGTGTTTCTCACGTGCCGATCCGCCTTTTGATCTTACAAAGGATGTAGAGGAGTTCTGGGAGTCTAAGGGGCACGTCGCCTTTGGGTTCGAAAAAATGGTGCCGCGCGGCACGGTTGACTTGATTTTCAACCTCGCTGGACCTCAAGCCATGTATTCCGATGAGAATCGCTCCTCGCCCCGTTTCTTCAAACGCGCGTGGA
>JBCBQS010000037.1:0-16218 GCA_039820085.1 Pseudomonadota bacterium | reverse complement strand
GCACAGAGCGGGATCAAAAAGAACGGAAGCAATCGAATGGCGCCGAACCGATCAATCAAGTACCCGCTCTGTGCCGCGTGCGTCGCCGTTGGCCTGTTAACACCGATATGGGGGATTTACGCGTTCATGTTCCTGGTTGGCGTTAGCTATGGATTCACGGCGCCGCTCGTCGGTGCGTTGTGGCCGGAGGTGTACGGGATTCAGAACCTTGGATCGGTTCGAGCCATCGCCGTGGCGGCCAGCGTTGCAGCGACTGCGCTTGGCCCCGGGCTGACAGGCTACTTGATCGATCAGGGCACATCATTGCCGACCCAGATGCTGGTTATGAGCGGCTGGTGCGTGCTTGCAAGCCTAGTATTGGCGGCAACAGTACCGACGATTTTAAAGCGGAATGCTGCAGCCAGTTGAACGAAAAGAAAGACGTGAGGCACGCTCGCCATGATCACTGTATTCGGATCCTTAAATGCAGACTATGTGTTCGCGGTCGAGCAGCTCGCGCGTCCTGGCGAAACGGTTCTTGGCCAAGAGCTATCTATTCTCCCTGGAGGGAAGGGAGGTAATCAAGCGCTCGCGGCGCGCCGGGCGGGGGCCAAGGTCAATATGGTCGGCGCCCTCGGGCAAGATGGGAACGCCGATGTCGCGGTCGCGGGATTGAGGGCAGCTGGCATAAATCTCGATCAAATCGCTCGCGTCGATGCACCAACGGGCATGGCGTCGATCATGGTCGATGCATTCGCCGAAAATAGTATTGTTGTGTATCCGGGCGCTAACCAGTTCGCCCGCGCGACTCAAATCGATGACGCACAATTAAAGGTCGGTGATACGCTCGTTTGCCAACTGGAAGTCCCGATTGTTGAGATCGAGCAATTACTTGTTCGTGCCAAGGAGAACGGGGTTCGGACCATTCTCAATCTTGCGCCGGCGCAGCCAGTTTCACGAACGGCGCTCACATCGGTCGACATTTTGATCGTAAATGAAACTGAGCTTGCCGACTTAAGACGTCAATTGGGTTTGCCACAGACTGACTCTCTGACAGCCTCGCTTCAACAGGTTGCTGACCTGATCGGCGGCGCTGTCATCTCAACGCTTGGCGCAGAAGGCGTGTGTGCTTGGCATGGCGAACAGACCTATCGGGTCGCCGCGCTTAAAGTGGACGCGGTAGACACGGTGGGCGCGGGCGACGCTTTTGTCGGCGCCTTCGCGGCGGCCTTGGATACAGGTGAGACATTCGATCGGGCCCTACACTATGGCAGTGTCGCGGGTGCGTTGACGTGCACGCAGCCCGGGGCACAAACGGCGATGCCCGAATTAGATCGCATTCGGTCGAGGCTTCAGAACGGATAGCGCAGACTCGTTAGCCAGTCGGCGAGTTCGGAATCGCCTAACGCTACTCGACCCAATTTCCGCCAAGGGCGAGGTTGAGCGTTATCCACTCGTCGAGCTGCTCACGTTCTATCGTAACCACGTCGCCTTCATTGGATAGCACGCGCTGCTGAATCGTGAGGACGTCTAGGAGGTCGGTCTCGCCTTCTTCATATCGCAAATTTGCGATGCGCAGAGCATTGTTGGCTTCAACCGCTGCTTCTTCCAATTGGACCGCACGATCTTGCAACACGACCGTCTGGTCTAATGACCCTTCGACTTCTTGAAAGGCCGTTAGGACCGTATCGCCATAGCTTGCGATCGCAGCGCTTTGTTCAGCTGTGGCCTGCTCCACTTGCGCTTCACGCAAGCCCCCATCGATCAGTGGGGCGACCACACTGCTGGCCGCTTGCCAGGCGACATTGGTCGGATTGATGAGATTGGTGAGATCGGCTGACGAGCCGCCCAAACTGCCGGTTAATGAGATGGAAGGCATCCGCGCGGCTTTGGCTTGATCTAGGCTATTAAACGCGGCCGCAACTTCGCGCTCTGCCGCGATCACATCGGGCCGCCTTTCGAGAATCTCAGAAGGAATGCCGGGCGGGGGCGGCGCCGGAACATTCGGCAAATCGCGTCGCACTTGCAAATCAGCTGCTGGGTATCGCCCGAGCAAAACTTCAAGCGCCCGAAGCGCGTCGCGTTGCGATCCTTGCGCCGCAATCAAGGAAGCTTTCGTTCGGGCCAAATCGGATCGCGACAAAGCCACATCTTGTGATGTCGCCAGGCCAAATTCGAATTGAACGCCAACAATGCGATCAGTCTCGTTCAGGGCGTTGAGTGTGTTTTGGACCGTTTCAGCTTGACGGTCGGCTTCGATCGCCAGGAAATAGGCGCGCGCGACAGCGGCGGCGAGTGAGTATTGGCTATAAACGTAGTCCGCCTCCGCCGCCTCAGCGCTTAAGACTGCAGCTTGATTGCCAGCGCGTATGCGGCCCCAAACATCAAGCTCCCAGCTCGCTTGCCCGGTCAGTGTGTAGCTATCGTTGCCGCTTGTCTCAATGTTGCCGCTTCGCGTTGCGCCGGAGGATAGGCTCACCGCCGGAGACAGGGCTGCGCCAGCTTGACCGGCGAGTGCCCAGGAACGCTGCACGTTTGCTGCTGCTCCCTGTAGATTGCGATTGTTCGCCATCGCTTCTTCGACCAATGCGGTGAGCACAGGATCGTCTAGCTGCGCGATCCAGCCTGCCGAAACGGGACCAACGCGATCGCTTGCCATCGCCCATGCGTCTGGAGCATCGGGCAGCGAAGCGCGGGCGGCGCTGCCGGCTTCGCTCAGTGTCGTGATGCTCGCGCAAGCGCCGATAGAGAAGAGAACGCTGCTTAGGAGAAGCGGTTTCATCATGCGGGTGCAAGCTCCTCATTTGCATCTGCCAAAGCTGGCGGATTGGCGGTCTCATCTCGGTGAATGCCGAACAAAAGCGCATAAAGGACCGGTGTTACCAGAAGCGTGATAAGCGTGGCAAAGGATAACCCAAATGCAAGCACAACCGTCATCGATTTAAAGAATGCATCGAAGTAAAGAGGGAGGATACCGAGCACGGTTGTAAAAGCGCCCATTGTAACCGGTCGCAATCGACTGGCAGCGGACTCAACCAGCGCGTCAAACCGTGGCATGCCTGACGCAATCATCTCATCGGTAGAGTCGACGAGGACCAGTGAGTTCTGGATGAGCAGCCCTGACAAAGACAACAATCCCAAAATACCCATGAATTCGAGCGGTGTCTGGGTGAGTGCCAGCCCGATCACGACGCCAACGATGGCGAGGGGAACAATTGACCAAATTACGATCGGCTGGCGCACCGCGTTGAAGAGAACGACCACCACCAAGACCATTGCCAACAAACCCAGCGGAATGGTGCTTGCCAGATTGGATTGCGCTTCACTCGATGATCCAAACTCGCCGTCCCATTCCAGGCTGTATCCAGGGGGCAGGGGGATGGCCTCTATTTGTGGCCGCAGGCGCGAGAACAAACTGTCCGCTAACTCGCCGATCGCGGGGTCGGCTTGGGCTTTGATCGAGAGCACACGGTCGGTTCGCAGCAACCGCCCATCGCGCCAGATCAGTTCGCCATCATCGATCACTTGCGCAAGTGGGACAGGCTGCTGGGTGGTTGGACTAACGATTTGGATCGAGACCAAGTCCCATGTATTGGTGCGTTCATCCGCTGGCGCTCTCGAAATGATCGGGATCAGCGTGTCACCTTCGCGATAAACGCCGCGTTGTAAGCCGCTGAAATTCTCAGCTAAGGCGTCCGCCACGTCTTTGCGCGATATGCCAACGCGTTCGCCTTTGTTTTGCGAGTAAATTGGCTGCAAGACTGGGACAGGCCGCCGCCAGTCGTCTTTGATCAAGACCGCTTTTGAGTCTGCGGCCATGATTTGTTTTGCTTGATTGGCGAGATCTCGGAGGACTTCTGGGTTTGGTCCAGAGAAGGTCGCTTCGATCTTTGACCCGCCACCTGGTCCAAGTCGGAACTTCCACACCTTTGACTGAGCATCGGGGAAGTTCGCATCCATATAGGACTGCATTTGAGCGATGAGTTTGTCGTTGAGGCGATAATCCGCAGTGCGCAGAAGCAATTGTCCATAAGCTGGATTATCCGACCCAACCTCATATGTCAGCATATAGCGCAGTGTGCCCCCGCCGACCGCGGTGTGAACGTTCTCGACGCCTTCGACCTGGCTCGCATAGGCTTCAAGTCGCAACATATCAGCGCGCGTGCGTTCGATGTCTGTGCCTTCAGGTAAGAAATAGTCGACAACGATTTGCGGGGATGTCGACGCCGGAAAGAAGCCTGACTGGACAAAGCGAAATCCCCAAATCGCGAGTGCGAAGACACCGACAGTCGCGACTAATGATAAGGTCTTGCGGGCCAAAACGGCGCGGATCAGGGCTTTGTACCAGCTCATGAATCGCCCATCCGGTGCATCTTCTTGTGCACCTGCATTCGTGGTCTCCGGGAATGCCCAATAGCAAAACAAAGGGGTTACAGTGAACGCCAGAACCCAACTCAAACCCAAAGCAATCAAAACGACCCAAAAAAGAGAATTGGTGAATTCTGCAGTATCGCCAGGGGCAAACCCAATTGGGGCAAAGGCAATAATCCCCACTAGCGTCCCGCCTAAAAGGGGTTTGAGGTTTTTGCGTGTGACGTCGATGGCGACTTCGAGCTTGTTGCGCCCCTTCTGTATGCCCACCAGGATGCCGTCTGTAATCACAACACCATTATCAACCAGCATGCCGAGCGAAATCACCAAAGCGCCCAGCGAGATGCGGTGCATCGGGATCCCGGCAACCCACATGATCAGGAGGGTCGCAGCCATGGTCAGCAAAACGGTTGCACCCATAACGAGCCCAGATCTGAAGCCCATGAAAATCAGAAGAGTTACAAATACAATGGCAAGCGCCGACACGACGTTCCAGGCAAACGCTGAAATCGATTCATCGACCACTTTGCCCTGGTGATAGTATTCGTGCAGGACCATGCCTCCAGGGCGTAGTGGTTCCAGCTGTTGCAGCTTTGCGTCGACAGCCTCTCCCATTTTGACGACGTTCACGCCCGATAGGTTTGAGATTCCAATGCCAAGTGCGGGCTGACCGTCAAAGCGCAGATAGAGCGGAACTGGATCGCGATAGCCGCGTGTCACATCTGCGATATCACCAAGCCGCGCAACGCTGCCTGTGCGCTGGTCTCCAATGTAAAGCGCATTGATGGCATCGACTGACTTGATCTCGCCGGTGGGATGCACTTCCAGCCGTTCATCGCCAACCAATAAATCGCCAGCGCTCGTGACTGTGTTTTGTTGAGACAGCGTGTCATAGACTTGATTGAGCGACACGCCCAAAGAAGCTGCACGCTCGCGCGAAATCTCGACATAGATGACTTCTTCTTGCTCTCCGACAATCCCGACTTTTGCAACGCCATCGACGAGTAGGAGTTCGCGCCGCAACTCTTTCGCATAGTCAAACAAATCGGTCGGCGTATAGCCTTCACCCGTGAGCAAATAGTAGATGCCGTAGACATCGCCGAAATCGTCATTGACGACCGGCGTGGTTGCGCCAGGTGGAAGATTTCGCTCGGCATCCGCGATTTTGTTGCGGACTTTAGTCCAAACCACCTGGAGGTCAGATTTATTGGTCGACGCCTCGTAGCGAATTTCAACGCTGATATCGGAGAGACCGGCTGACGAGATCGAACTTACGGATTTGACTTCTGGCAATTGCTGCAGGGCCGTTTCAAGCGGTTCAGTCACCTCATTCATCACCTCTTCCGGCGAAGCCCCCGGATATTGGGTGATCACTTTTGCAACGCGAATGGTAAATTCGGGGTCTTCGAACCGGGCCATATTATTGAAGGCCAGCCAACCTCCGACAAAGGCGATTATCATCGCAATCGTGCACAGCATCGGATTGCGGATGGACCATTCTGCGCTGTTCACAATCGCCTCCCTAGCGCGGCTCCCAAGGCCGAACAGTTGTGCCCTCATTGAAGAATGTCACACCCGCTTGAATTATGGTTTCACCGCCATCTAAACCTTCAATGACAGTAACGTTTTCGGTCCCTTCGGTTCCGACGGTGACCCGCTGTTTCGTAATCTCAAAAGACTCGGGGTCGACCACCCACACATAGGTTTGCCCACTTTCAGAAAGGATTGCGGATAACGGAACGGATATGCCCTGCGGGATAAGGTCGCTTGCGCCGCTAAAATCTAATGTCGTTTCGACGGTCGCGGTCATTCCAGGTAGCGTGAACAGTTCGTCTGGCGGTGTGAAGGAAAAACTCACTTCATAGGTTTGGGTTTCGGGATCTGCGGTCCCGGCAGCTTCGCGGAAGGCGGCTTGGATGGGCGTGTTTGGCGCTGAGTCTAACCGCACGCTGACGCCCACAGGGATCAGTTGCGGAATGCGCGCAATGATCGTCCCCGGCATATTCACAACCGCTTCAACTTCTTGGGTCTGGATGGTTGCAATCGACTCTTTGGCCTGAACATTTTGAAACCGCCGTGCAGAGACTTGCGAGATCGAGCCATCAAATGGCGCGCGCAGCACGGTGTCGCTCAAGCTTTTTTTGGCAGTGTCGAGGCCAGCTTCGGCGATGTCTCGCGTTGTGCGGCGTGTTTCTAAGACGCTACGCGAAATCGCGTCCTCGGCGGCGAGCCGCTCCGCGCGCTCGAACTCTGCCACCGCATTGTCATACTCTGCTTGCGCTTGCGCGACTTGGTTGAGATTGTTTCGATTGTCGAGGCGCGCGATTACGTCCCCGCGCGCGACGATTTCGCCCTCAAGTACATTTAACTCGCGGATCTCGCCGGCCACTTGGAACGTCAAATCTGCTGACTCAATCGCTCGGATGATTGCGGGAAATGTTAGCTCACGCTGGAGCGTAGAGCGGGTGGCGACGACCAGTTTCGCTGGCCGAGCTTCAGCGGAGGTTTGATCGACCGGCTCTGCGGGACCTGAACAGGACGCCACCGCCAAAAACACTGCAAAGATACCTGCAAGCGATACGCGTTCCATCGCGAAACTCCACATCAGTTTCCCCTTAGCCTGTTTATGAGCACTCAATGATAGAAAAGTCATTTAGTTTCTTATTCTGCGCGAAAATTTGAGCAGGTCTGCTGCTCAAGGATTTCATTCGCCGCATTGGCCGCAGAAAGAACAGGGCGCAGTTCACGTTACGCCTATATCGTTTCAACTTGAAATATCAATGATGTATAAACAACGCGTAGTTTCTATTCTCTGCGTATCATTTATGTAAAATATAAATAAAAGCGGATCATGATATTGAGATACTGGATACTGTTTTTATCTACTTTTTGTTTGGCGGATTGTGCTCTTGCGAGTCTTAGCGCCAGGCCTGTGATCGTGTCGTTTGAACCTGGTCAGGATCAACGCGCGGACATTGCGATTACCAATTTGGCCGATCGAATACAGTATTTAGAGATTTCGGCGGAAAAGATCGTTTCGCCGGGTGCGGTTCCAGAAGAAGTGTTTTCCAGTCCAAACCCGGACGAAGTCGGACTCCTCGTCGCACCGAGACGCATCACGCTCCAACCAGGCGAAGAGCGATTGATCCGCGTCATTTTGCTGGAAGCCCCATCTAAAACCGACAAAGCGTGGCGGGTGCTCATCATGCCCGTCGTTGGCAAGATTGAAAGCACTGGTTCCGCCGCAGCGATCAATGTGGCGTACCGAGCATTGGTTTTTGCTAGGCCACAAACACCGAAAGTCGACCTAAGCGGCCATCGTGATGGACGCGTTCTTTCGATAACCAATAGCGGGAACACAAATGCAATGCTGCACTCAGGGTCACAGTGCGCCTCCGACGATATCTGCACCGAAATCACAGGCAAGCGCTTATGGCCAGGCATGCAATGGCAAGTCGAGCTACCGACAGATGCCCCTGTCCAATTCAGCGTACGAGGACCGGGTGCAGAGCAGCTGATTGAGTTTTAAATCTAGGACTTTGACATGGCTAAATTCAGTAAGACGAAATTCTGCATATCCGCATTGGTAACGCTTGCTTCAGCACCTACGATGCTCGCTGCGACAGACGGTTTTTTTGGTTTTGAATCGTCAGCGAGCTTCGACGTCTCTATGCAGCTCGCAGCTGCGCCTGCCGCGATGATCAAAATCTCGGGCTTAAGCGATGTCTCGTTCACAAAGACGGTCGGCGACGCTCAACTCACTCCAGAGACTCGCGATGCGTGCGTCCACATGGATCAACCCGGAACCTATTCTATTACGATCACAGCCGAGCCTCTGACGTCGTCTGACGGCCGATCTTACCCTTACCAGGTGGTTGTGTCTGAAACTGCATCAGATTTTGAGACGACACTGGATGTGACGGATGAAACCGAAATCGCAAACGGAGACGGACTGATCCCCTCGAGCAGCTCGAATTGTGGCGACACCGAAACCTTGGATCTTGTCATCAGCGAAGAAGGAGATTTGACCGAAGCATTCTCGGCCACAACGACGATCACACTGCTCGTCACGCCTGAGTAGAGTCGGTCTTTGTCAGCGCGCTGCGAGTTTAAGCGAGCCGCTTTCTTTCTGATTTGTGTCCTATTAGGCGTGGTTGGCTCCCTTAAAACAGTGACGGCACAGGATATTGTTGTTCGACCTCCACTAGGGTTCGATCACGATGATAGCGCCGACCTCACGCTCATCGATATCGTCTATCGCGGTCGGCAAGTCGCTGCGACGCCCGCACGATTTGATGCGGATACCATCTCGTTTGATGATCCAGCAGGTTTGATCGCAGCGCTCCCTGGGCTGCGGGAACCCGATCGGGTTCGTCGGGCATTTGATCGACCGCTCGCGACAAACTCAGAATTGCTGTGCTCTAATCCCATCCCAGCGCAGGATTGCAATTTCATTCAAACCTCGACTGTTGCGGTGATTTTTGATGAGGCGCGCCTTTCTGCCGAAGTGTTTATCAGCTCACGATTTACCACTCGCCTAGATCCGCGTGATCAATTCGTACCGCCCCCGACAGTTGCGCCCGCTGTGCTTTCATTCGTCGACACGCGGACCGCCTATAATTTCGATACAGATCAGTCCGTCGGCAATCATCGCGTGCGCGCCGTCGCTGGACGAGGGCGTATTGCGCTGCGGGCCGAAGGGTTTGCCGATGCCGACTTTTCCGGGCAGGTGACGGCGATGTATGCGACGCACTCAGGCGAAGATCGGGCCTGGTCGGCGGGGCTACTTCCGCCACGGGCAACCGGTGGATTGGCGCGCTCTAGGCGAATGTTCGGGTTTCGCTTCGGAACACTTCTCGACTCGCGAACGGACCGAAATCAGCTATTGGAAACTCCAATTGAGGTATCGGTGGCGCAAAGCGCGACAATTGAACTGCAACGCGATGGCCAAACCCTTGATGTGCAGCAAATTGAGCCGGGACAAACCCAACTAGAAACGCGGCGTTTGCCACCTGGGTCATACGCGATTGACCTTATCATAAAAGAAGGTGGTCAAACGCGGACCGAAACGCGGTTCTACTCCTCGAACGCGCGATTGCCGCCTGCGAACGCACCGCGTTGGTATGTTGAACTCGGCAATGCTGTGCCGCTTCGACGCCGATCGGATGGATTTGAAGATGATGATCCAACTGCAATTGCACTTGGATGGGCGCAGCGCCTTGGACCCAATTTGGGGGTCCGTGCAGATGGTTTTTTGAGCAATGAGGTGTCTTTTTTAGAGCTCGAGACCGGATTTCGAGCTGCTGCCTGGCGCGGCGACGCGTCGATGCTGCTCGCGGATGATGGCGGGACAGGATTTGCGATACAGTTGAACGGTGATCTTTTGGGGTATCAGATGCGTAGCAGCTATCGCTCACTAGATCGCAGCGATGACACGATCATTGCGTCAAGCGACGCCTTCGATCCAATTCCAAATAGTTTTGAACAAGGCAGCGTCTCCGTGTCACGATCGGGTCGTTTCGGACGTTTCGGGGCGCGCGGTTTTTATCGCAAGAATAGTGCGGGTCGGGTGTCATGGTTCGGTGGTCCGTATGCGGATGTTCCAGTGTTCAATGCTCGAACGTGGCGGCTAAATCTAAACGCGCGGGCAGAGCTCGGATCAGATCGAAACAGTGTTTTCTTCGGCGTGCGGCTTGCAAAGCGATTTGGCGACCGACAGCGTATACAGCTCTCATCACGTATAGACACGCGAACAGTTAATCCGCATGCGGACGAGCGTGTCTCAACTCAGCTTCAGCATGAAACGGAAATTCGCGTCGCGCAGCAATGGGCGCCCAAGGTCGACAGCTCGGTTTTTGCAGGCGTGCGATATGAAGATGTATGGGGGGCGCGCGTTGGCGCAGACATCCGCGCGCCTTGGGTGCGTGCGAATCTGGACGCGCGGCATAATTACCAGAGGCAAAATACCGGGCTTCTGTCTTTAGAGACCGGCGCTATCCTGAACGCCGCGGGCGTGTCCTTCGCCCATCGAGACGCAGAAACAGGCGCGCGCGTGTCGCTATTGGGTCCGCGAGGCTTGCCCGCTCCGGTGCTGGTTGATGGTGCACGCCGAGTGGTGAGCCAAACCGGGCAAACGTCATTCGTCCCGCTTGAGGCCTACACTGTCGCGGATGTCGGCATTCAGCCTGCGTCGAGTGATGATCTCGCATATGATCAGAGTGCGGATCGATTTGTCGCTTATCCCGGTAATGTCATTCAAGTTCGCCGCGCACTCGAGCCGGTCCGGATTTTTGTCGGGCAGCTGGTTGATCAAGCTGGTCAGCCGATCGCTAACGCGCTTTTACGCAGAGGTGCAATCATCGGCAAAACCGATTCCGCAGGCTATTATCAGATTGACGGGGCCGCGGGGCAATCGATCACCGCGGAGACCGTAACGGACTCACGCTGCACATTTGTAATTGCCGATCATCAAGATACGGATCGAGCATTCATCGATCTTGGTCGAACGATTTGCGATTAGGCACGCGGACGCCAGCCCGCAGGCATGCGAAAGCTTGGCTTGCTTTTTACCATTGGCACGCCTTCGGTCGGTTCTGTCCCGTCGGAGTAGGGGCCGGCGGGTTTGGCGCCTGCAGCGATATCCTTGAGCTTCAAGGCCGCATATTGACCGGGGGCATTACCTAATCCGCGATCCTTTGGCGCTTTCGCGGGGATTTTCTTGCCGGAGAGCGGTTTCAACCACGCCCACCAACTCGGCCACCAAGATCCAGATAACTCGTCAGCGTCCGAAAGCCAACGCCCTGGGTTCTCGGGAAGATCTTCATTGATCCAATGCTGGTACTTTTGCGCGTCTGGGTGGTTGATCACGCCCGCGATATGTCCAGACCCTGCCAACGTGAATTGGACAGATCCGCCAAAATTCTGCGCCCCTTTATAAATCGAGTGCCACGGGCAAATATGGTCGCTCCGGCTTGCCTGAATGAACACAGGAATTTCGATATCCGACATTTCTATCGGTTCGTTGAACACCTCAAACTTCCCACGGCTGAAGGCGTTTTGATTGTAAAACTTGTCGAGATAGGTTTTGTGCGTCGGGCCCGGAATATTGGTTTGATCAGCGTTCCAATATAGAAGATCGAATGGGCGCGGTTGTTTCCCCATCATGTAATTGTCGACCACATAGCGCCAGACTAGATCGGCCGGTCGGAGCCAATTGAACGTCTCGCCCATCATTTCGCCCGGCATGATGCCATTGTTTTCGTCGATCACTTTATCGACTTGTTGGAGGCCTTGGTCGCCCGTGAAGATTTTGAGTTCACCGGCGAGTTCGAAGTCAGATTGCGAGGCAAAATAGGTGGCAGATGCGATCCGATTATCGCCATTTTTGCCCATATGCGCGAGCGCCGTCGAGAGGAGCGTACCGCCAATGCAGTAGCCGATGGAATTGACCTTTTTGACACTGGCGGCCTTCGTCACGGCATCGATCGCTGCCATAATCCCATGCTCGATATAATCGTCCCAGGTATAGTCCTTTGTCTCATCGTCAGCGGAGCGCCAAGAAACGACGAACGTGTTCACGCGCATCGATAGCAGCCAGCGGATCATCGAATTTTCTGGCTGTAAGTCGAGAATGTAGAATTTATTGATCCATGGTGGAAAGATCAGCATGGGTCGCTCGCGCATCTTCTTACGCGTCGGGTTATAGTGGATGATCTCGATCAGTTTGTTGCGGAAGACAACTTTGCCTTTTGCGGTCGCAACATTTTTGCCGATCTCATAGGCCTCTTCATCGGTTTGCGAGATTGCGAGGCGACCCTCGCCGCGTTGCAAGTCTTGGCGGGCATTGCGCAGGCCTTGCAGAACGCTCTCACCTTTGCTGTCAATCATGGCACGCAAAGCCGCTGGATTGGTCGCCATGAGATTTGTCGGCGACATCGCATCAATGAACTGGCTTAGATAATAGCGCGCCCGCAGCTTATCATCGTCATCGAGTTCGTCTGAGACCGAATCGACAAGACCTTGCAGCCATTCTGCGTTCAACATCCAAGCCCGCCGCATAAAACTGAAAGCAGGATTGGCCTCCCACTCCGGATCCGCAAAGCGCCGATCACGCGGCAATGGCGTATTGCTGGCCATCGCTTGGAACAGGTTCATCCACCCCTGAAACAAGGTCATCATAGCGTGACCAGATTTCTCTGGGTTCCGGGCCAATGCCGCGCCGAGTTTCATTTGGGTCTCAAATCCACCGAAGGGATCAGCCTGGCCCGGCGCGGGCGGTCGAAAATCGACGCCGTTCAGAGAGTCCACGAGCATACCTTGAGCTTCTTGGACCGCCTGCATCAAATTGCCCGCTAGGGCCTGCAATGTGTCAGGATTCACGTCCGCGAAGACATTTGGCAGTGTGCTCGCCCCAAAATTATCAAAGTTTCTGTCTTTGGTCATGTGACGGACTCTCGCCATTCTGTGCGAACCCTTATAAGCTTAAACAGCTTTGGGAATTATGAGTCCAGCGAGGGAATTTGTTTATGCGCGCTTGTGTTTTCGTAACGTTTGCCTTTTTGGCGAGCTGTGCCAGCTCGATCGAGACGGTGCAAGCGATGCGCGCGCAGGCGCCGGATTGGTATGAAGCGCGCAAATTAGAGTTCCGCGGAGAGGGCTATCCGGACCTAAACTCGGTTCCTGAATTGAGTGTGCCCGGCGAGACGTTGACAAAGCTGCAGCTCTCCGAAGAAGAAACGCTGGCAACTCTGGCGTTGTTTAACGCTCACCCGCGAGCTGAATTGGCGACAGAGACGCCTGAGGACATACGTGCTTGGGCGCTTCGGGAAAGACGAGCGGTGGAGGGGCGCTTATCCGCCCCCGATTTCCTGACCGACGAAGAGGTTGAAGCGCTCAAGGCCAGATTTGATGTCGCGCGCGCTCGCCTCTGATTTCAAACAGTTTTTTATACGGAGATCCGCACCATGAGCGGAGAGTTTCACAAAATCCGGCGCCTGCCGCCTTACGTTTTCGAGCAGGTCAATCGCCGCAAGGCTGAATTACGTGCACAGGGCGCTGACATCATCGATTTAGGGATGGGTAACCCCGATATGGCCGCCCCACCGCATGTCATTGCCAAGCTTGCGGAAACCGCAGCCAAACCAAACGTCCATGGCTATTCTGCCTCGCGCGGAATACCGGGCCTGCGCCGGGCCTTGGTTGAGTATTATGACCGCCGGTTCGGGGTCACTTTGGATAAGAACCGAGAGGTCATCGTCACGCTTGGGTCTAAGGAGGGCTTTGCGAACCTCGCCCAGGCAATCACGGCGCCCGGCGACGTCATCCTCGCGCCAGACCCATCTTACCCATTGCATCATTTCGGGTTTATCATGGCAGGAGCGTCTATCCGCGCGATCCCAGCGCCGACGCCAGAGGCCTATCTGTCCGGGATCAGCAAAGCGATACGATACTCAGTGCCGCCCCCAACGGCGATGGTACTTTGCTATCCGTCAAACCCAACAGCGGATGTGTGTGATCTCGACTTTTACAAAGACGCCGTCGCGCTCGCAAAAAAGCATGATCTCTATATTCTCTCGGACCTCGCCTATAACGAGATCTATTTTGAGGAGCCCACCCCGTCCATCCTGCAAGTCGACGGTGCGAAGGATATTGCGGTTGAGACGACGACCATGTCGAAGACTTACTCCATGGCCGGATGGCGTATCGGTTTTGCCGCAGGCAATGAGCGCCTCATCGGCGCGCTCGCTCGAGTAAAGTCTTACCTTGATTATGGGGCGTTTACGCCAATCCAAGTTGCCGCCTGCGCTGCGCTCGACGGACCACAAGACTGTGTCGACGAGTTTCGCGCCACCTATAAATCTAGGCGTGATGTTCTGATCGAGAGTTTTGGGCGCGCTGGATGGGAGATCCCATCGCCAGCGGCATCGATGTTCGCTTGGGCAGAAATTCCGCCTCAATGCGGTGATATGCGCAGCCTCGAATTCGCGCTCAAACTGATGAACGAGGCAGAAGTTGCAGTCGCGCCAGGCGCCGGATTTGGCGAGCATGGTGATCGCCATGTGCGGATCGCCTTGGTCGAAAACGAGCAACGCATCCGTCAGGCCGCTCGAAACATCAAACGTTTCCTTGCCAAAGTGGAAGAGGAGCGGCAAAGCGAGCGCCTGCAAAGGACGGGATCGTGAAAACAGTCAGATTAGGAATAGCTGGGCTCGGTCATGTTGGCTGCGGCTTAATTGAGCTGGTGCAAAGCCAAGCAGACTTGCGATTGCCGGGCAAAGTTGAAATTGTCGGAGTTTCGGCGCGCAGCAAGAATCGTAATCGCCCAGTCGATATAAGTGGTTATCGCTGGTTCGATGACGCTGCGACCTTGGCGGAAGATCCAGAGGTCGATGTGTTTGTCGAACTTGTAGGCGGTTCAGACGGTCCGGCTAAATTTGCTGTTGAAGAGGCGATAAAAGCTGGCAAGCATGTTGTAACCGCGAACAAGGCTCTAATCGCAATGCATGGTCAGGCCTTGGAGGCGCTCGCCCAAGAGAATGATGTTGACCTCATGTTTGAGGCCGCGGTCGCGGGCGGTATTCCGGTGGTCCGAGTGCTGCGTGATTCCTTAAGTGGTGTCGCAATCAATCGCGTTTCGGGCATTCTGAATGGGACCTGCAATTATCTTACGACAGAGATGTTATCGACCGGTCGATCCTATGACGAAGTGCTCGAAGAGGCCCAACGTCTCGGCTATGCGGAGGCTGATCCAACGCTGGATGTTTCGGGTATGGATGCTGCGCACAAAGCCGCGATCTTGGCCTCGATTGCCTTTACCGCTGATCTCGATTTCGACAAAGTGTCCGTCAAAGGCGTTGATACGATTGAACTGATCGATCTCGTTCTGGCGGATAAATTAGGCTTGCGGATCAAACTGATCACGGAAGGGTTGATGAGTGCTGACGGGGTCGTTTGCCGCGTCGCGCCAATGGCCCTGCCGACAGATCATCCCTTGGCGCGCGTTGACGGAGCGCTGAATACGGTGCGGGTTGAGGGCGATGCGCTCGGCGCAGTCACATTGACCGGACCGGGCGCAGGGGCTGGACCCACGGCGAGTGCCGTCATGGGCGATATTTCTAAACTCTTCTCACCAACGGCGCGCAGCCCGTTTGGGCGTGCAGAGCACCATGTCGCGCACCAATTCGTGCAGGCGGAATCAGCTGAGCGATCGGCATTCTTCTTTCGGGTCAAACTCGCTGATCGACCAGGCGCTCTTGCCAGTTTCACTGAAGCGCTTGCGGCCCATAATGTGTCTGTAAACAAGCTCTTACAGGAATCTGCTGATGACAGCGATGTCTCACCTGTTGCTATTGTCACCCATGTGTGTACTCGCGGGGACATAGAAGCTGCCAGAGCGCGTGTCTCTGCTTTAGAGGCCAGTGTCGGCACCCCGCAAGTCATTCCAATCGATGCGGGCAATTAGGACTTGAAGCTGAGCCGGGAGCGGCTTGGGGGAGAAATAAAATGAGTGAGAGCATTCTAATTCCGCACCTAGCGGATGCGATGGTTCGAGTGACAGAGAAAGCAGCGATTGCAGCTGAAGCTCTGGCCGGACGCGGCGATGAAAAGGCGGCTGATGCGGCTGCTGTCGACGCCATGCGGACAGCATTCAACGCGGTCGACTTTCAAGGCCGCGTGGTTATTGGCGAGGGCGAACGTGATGAAGCACCAATGCTCTATATTGGCGAGGAAGTTGGAACCGGCACAGGCCCAGAGATCGATATTGCACTCGATCCACTCGAAGGCACAACGCTCACGGCGAAAGCCATGGCCAAGACCGCGAGCGCATTTGCCATGGCTTTCGCCGTGAGCGTTGTGCCTTCGAGTGGA
>JBCBQS010000036.1:0-16442 GCA_039820085.1 Pseudomonadota bacterium | reverse complement strand
CGCAAATCGGGTTCGTCGGTTGGCGCACGTCATCGAGATAAGACCCCCAGAGCGTCGCCATATCGGCATCCGGGCACCAGAATGGATTGCTCTCGGTGATGTCCCAATCCCACTTTTTGCGATCGATTTTGTGGCTGCCGATCTGAACCACAGCGCCGCGGACCACGACTTCCTCGCCGAGGACCTTGCGGGCAACAGCACCGGCCGCAACGCGCGCGGCGGTCTCACGTGCTGAGCTTCGTCCGCCACCGCGATAATCACGCACCCCATATTTTTGGTCATACGTGTAATCCGCATGGCCAGGGCGATAGCGGTCGCGGATCTCTGAATAGTCCTTCGAGCGCTGATCAACGTTTTCGATCTTCAGGCTGATTGGCGTTCCAGTCGTGACCTGGCCATCGGTGCGATCATCTTCGAATACGCCGGATAGGATCTTAACCTGATCTGGCTCCCGCCGCTGTGTCACAAACCGGCTTGTCCCTGGTCGGCGCTTATCTAGAAACCCTTGAACCCATGCGGCATCGAGCGCCAATCCGGGTGGGCACCCGTCCACGATACAGCCCAGTGCCACGCCATGGCTTTCGCCCCACGTGGTCACGCGAAACATGTGTCCAAACGTATTATGTGACATGCGGGCAATTTCCGTAGTTAAATGCTGGGCGTGTCCTATATGCAAAACCGAAGCCTGCCAAACCCCTAACTCTCGTCGCTGGACCTCAAAACAATGACTGATGTGCCCGTTTCAATTCCACGCACGCCTAGCGCCGCTGACTATGCGGCTGAGGGTGACCGCCCGCTGATCCCGAATACAAGAAATCCTTTTGATCTGCTCGAAGCATGGTTGAAGGATGCAAATGAGCATGAGCCGAACGATTCATCGGCCATGTCGCTGGCGACAGTGGATGAGACGGGGATGCCGGACGTGCGGATCGTCTTATTGCGCGGGCTCGATTCCGAAGTTGGACTGCAATTCTATACCAACTATGACAGCGCCAAAGGCAAACAGCTTGCCACACATCCGCAAGCGGCGCTTTGTTTTCATTGGAAAAGCTTGAGACGGCAGGTGCGTGTTCGCGGCGTCATCTCCAAGAGCACACCGGAACAATCCGATCTTTATTTTCAGCAACGCGCCCCACAATCACGGATTGCGGCGATCGCGTCCGACCAGTCGCGACCGCTCGAGAACCGAGAGCAATTCAATCAGCGCGTCGCCGAAATTAGCGCCATTTACGGCGATGATGATGATATACCGCGTCCCGAACACTGGGGTGGCTTTTGCCTCCAGCCGACGGAATTCGAGTTTTGGCAAGATCAAGCCTTTCGCATGCACGACCGACTGAAACTCATACGGGAGCACGGCGTTTGGATACCCACGCGTTTGTATCCGTAAATGCCGGTCGGGGTGCGCCAAGAGTATTTCCGCTGAGCACAGCCAGGAGGAAGCCATGAGCACAGGTTTAGAGGCCTATAAAGGCAAACTCGCAATTGTGACTGGGGCAGGCGACGGGATCGGCGAAATGCTGGCGCGTCAGTTTGCAGATGCTGGAATGACAGTGGGTGTGCAGGATATTCGCGCGGATGCTGCAGAACGGGTCGCTTCTGAGATTGGGGGTGGCGCGTTTCCGGTCGTCTTCGATGTCTCTGATCGCCAAGCCACTTTGGAGTCGGCGGAGGCGGTTAAAGCGCGCGGACCGTTGAGCTTACTCTGGATCAATGCGGGCGTCGGCGTTGGCTCCCCGATCCTCACGGGCAAGGCAAATGCGATTGAATGGGGCTTTGATGTAAACGTGCGGGGCGTGATCTGGACGGCGCAAGCTTTTGTACCTTTGATGTCAGACGCAACTGGCCCGCGGCATGTCGGCCTCACGGCATCGACAGCCGCCTTGAGGCATCCGGAAGGCGCTTTCCCGCTCTATGCGACGACGAAGCATGCGACCTTTGCAGTTGGCGAGGCGCTTCGCGGCGAACTTGGAACGCAAGGCATCGAGACGACAATCCTTTGCCCCGGGCTACTCAACACGAAGATCTGGGACGGTGCGAAAGCCCGACCAGATCGCTTTGGCGGGGTCCGACACATGGATCCGTCGATGTCGAAGATGTGGGACGAGGCCAAAACTCCTGATGTGATGTGGCCCCACATTGAGCGCGTAATTGGCGACGGCGGCGGATATCTGGTCTGTGCGACGGACAATGGCGATACCAAATCTGCCTATCAGGCTCGAACCACACAAATTGCGGATAGCATTGTCGAGGTCTAGGACAGACGATCTCGCAAAGATGGGTTGCGATGGCCGTCCACCCCGCCTAAACGGCGCGCCATGAGTTTGAAACTTGCAATCTGGGATATGGACGGCACCATTGTCGACAGCCGTGAAGTGATCCAAACCGCCATGGTTCGGTCATTTGAAGCTGTCGATCTTATACCACCAGCTTATGATGACACACGAAAAGTCATCGGCCTTGGGCTCACCGAAGCCTGCCGTGTGCTTGCACCAACCGTGTCGAATCAAAAACTCCATGAGCTTGTCGAAACGTATCGTCATGCCTTCGTTGCTTTGCGCGCGGAAGGAGACGGGTTTGAGCCGCTCTATGCCGGGGCACAGGCGGCGATTGAACGCCTGGCCAATGATGGCTGGTTGTTGGCCATCGCGACAGGTAAAGCCCGCCGCGGCATCGAATCCTTCTTTGAGCAGCATAATATGCGCGACCTGTTTGATACGACCTGGTGCGCGGATGACGGACCTGGCAAACCGCACCCTTTCATGTGCGAACAAGCGATGTCTGCCCTCGGCGCCGAGCCCCATGAAACTTTAATCATCGGCGATGCGGTCCATGACATCAGAATGGGAAGAAATGCCGGCATCCACACGATGGGCGTGAGTTGGGGCTTTGGAACTTCTAGCGAATTAAAAGCTGTTGGGGCGCATGAAGTTCATGACGATTTTTCGTCTTTGAATGCTGGCCTAGATCAATTTGCAGAGAGCCTTTCCTGATGGACAAAGTCACGCTGCCAAAACGATTTTATAAATCTGCCGGAATCCAAAAAGCTGAATACGGTTTTGCGGTTGAACTCGACGGTCGGGCCATAAAAACGCCCGCGAAAGCGCCGCTCGTTCTGCCGACACCGGCTCTCGCAGAGGCGATCGCTGAGGAGTGGAACGCCCAAAGTGAAACACTCGACCTGCAGAATATGACCCTGACGCGATTGGCGAATGTGGCTCTAGACCGAACCCCTGATACGCGTGCGGACTTGGCTGATGAGCTGTCACGTTATGCCGGGACGGACGTGACCTGCTATCTCGCGGAGGCTCCGATAGAGCTGCGCGAGCGACAGGAAAACATGTGGAAACCATGGCGCGAATGGGCAGGGAAGGAACTCGGTGTGGTCTTGGTGCCGGTCATTGGATTAATCGCCAGCCCTCAACCTCAAGCCAGTTTGGATGCAGTGCGCGACTATGCCTTACGATGCGACAGCTTTCGCCTAACCGCCCTTATGTGGGCATGCAGCCTATTTGGATCAGCCGTATTGGCGCTCGCCGTGGAACAAAGAGCTCTAAACGCCGAAACGGCGCTCGCCGCATCTTGCGTTGATGAAGACTGGCAAATTGAGCAATGGGGCAAAGACGAGGAAGCGACAGCTGTCCGGGACCGCCGCGAACAGGACGCAAAAGCGCTTCAACTCTGGTTTGATGCACTGTCTTAGGATTCCCCTATAAAGTACTGTCCTGCTTGACGAATTTTGAAAAATCGCGTCCTCTAATTTCCGGAGGAGTAGATTATGTTTCGGATCAGTCTGTTGGCGCTCGGAATTCTGAGCCTGTCGGCGTGCGCGTCAATCGGCAATCTTGCTGCCGTTAACAAAAAAGAGACGCTGGGGTCGGGGCTGAACGGGAAGGGGTTTGCACCCGCAGGTGTGTTCATTGATGCCGAGCAACGTGCGGTCTTATCCAATCGTCGAATAGAGAAAGACAAGGATATTCGTGTTGTTTGCGCCGAACCAGCGCCGGATGCCTTGTCAGCGATTGCTGCACAGGCAGGCGTGAGTGTGTCGGACATCTCGAATGCGGTCTCGGCAGAGGGCGGCGTTTCAGAGGCGGCAGCTAACATTGGCCTGCGCACCCAAACCATCCAAACGCTTCGCGATGGCTTTTACCGGGTTTGCGAAGCTTACATGAATGGTCTGTCCGAAGAGCAGTATTCGATCATGTTGCGGCGGTTTCAGACCAATATGATTGCGCTTCTCGCCATCGAACAACTGACAGGCGCGGTTAAAGGCGGAGACGCTGTCGTCAGCGCCTCTGCTGGCAGCGGCATGGACTTTCGCGAGCAATACTTGCAACGCTCCGCTATCGCATCGGCCGAACAAGCGCGCTTGACCGAAGATATCGCCGCAGTGGATGATGAAATTCGCCTTCTTCGAGACGTCAATGACCAGTGCATTGGCGCACCAGATGCCTCAGGGTGCTCTGGCAACGAGGTTGAGCGGCGCGGACAGAAAATCACTGAGTTGCGGGCCCAGCGCCGGGCGCTTTCAAGTTCGCGGGCAGCTGCAGCCGCCACACAAGCCACAAACTCTGAGCTGGCCAATTCTGCTCCGTCCGCCTCAGAAGCAAGCGCTGGCGGCGTAACCGGGTCTTGGCCAGCGAGCCCCGCCTATCCGCCATCGCTTGCGGTTGCGGAAGCCGTTCGCGACATCACGATGGCGCTGGTGCAAAACGATTATGGCGTGCAGCTATGTTTTGAGCACTTACGATACGTGAAGGTCGAAGGCGAAACCGCGCTCTCAGACCGCTGTCGGCGCGTCATGGACACCTACATTACCCGCTTAGAGAATGCCAACGCAGCGCGGTTTGAGACACAAATCGCACGCGCCGCAATTGCGCGCGCCGTGGCTGAAGGGACAATGTCGATGGATGAAGCGGACTATTTGCTGACATCTGGCATCGATGGAACTGCATTTGGATCAGGTCCAGCACCGACCATGCGGTCAGCCTCGGTGCCATTCGATGAACCACCTCTCGCAGCAGCGATTGTTCCCGAGCCGCCTATGGATGAACCTGTGCCCGAGGAGCCAGAGCCTTACTAAGATCAGGCCGTCCCTTGCTCGACGGCCAACCCAGCATAGGTCTTGTTCTAAGCGATATTCATTCTGGGGAGGCGACCACCTTGATTGTGCACCATTTAGAGGATTCTCGATCGCAGCGTGTTCTATGGCTGCTCGAAGAATTGGGGGTGCCGTACGAGGTGAAACGTTATGACCGCGATCCGGTAACGTCGCTTGCCCCCACGGAGCTTTATCATGTTCACCCGCTTGGCAAATCGCCGATCGTCACATCCGGCGACATCACGGTTGCTGAAACCGGCGCCATCTTTGAGTTTTTGCTCGATACGCACGACCAGTCGCACACCTTAAAACCGCAACCAGGCACGCAAGCCAGCCGTGATTACACTTATTGGCTCCACTATGCGGAAGGGTCGGCGATGACCAATCTGCTTTTGAAGTTGGTGTTCTCGCGACTTCCAGAGCGCGCACCGATGCTTGTTCGACCTATGGTCAAACGCGTCTCAGCCGCGGCCGAGGAAGGCTTCATCGATCCGCGTATCGAAGAGCACCTTGTCTGGTGGGACAAGTCTCTTGCCGGATCCGGCTACTTTGTTGGCGATGCGCTTAGCGCCGCCGATATTATGATGAGTTTCCCGATTGAAGCAGCATCGAGTCGGGCTGACCTCTCATCGTTTGAGCATGTTCGAGGGTTTCTGGATCGAATTCACGCTCGCCCCGCTTACACATCTGCGCTCGAGCGCGGCGGACCTTATGCCTACGCCTAATTAAATCGCTATTCGATGATCGCGCATGCGACGCGTGGGCCTGCACCGCCAATCGGCTGAGTGATATGGTCGTCGCGATTGGCGTGAATGATCATCGCGGTACCGTCTTCATCTGCGAGGTCGGCAATCGTGACATAGGGTGTGAAGGCCTCATAGCCCGCCGACCCATCGGCAGCAGCCCAAATGTTCGGCACATCGCCAATTTCAGGGCCCATGGGATTTAGCAGCCCATGCCCGCCCGGGATTAAGCCAAGGTGACCGCCTGATTTGCGAAACACGCCCAGATCACTGCAGTCGCCGACTTGGTGCAAATGCAGACCATGCCATCCAGGGGTGAGACTGCCCGGCGCGAGTGTCGCTTCGATCATAGACCCATGCGGACCTTCAATGACAGACACACTGCCGATGATTTCGCCGTCGCCATTGATGATATCTCCGGCTGCTCGCGGCATCGCATCAACGATGCTCGGATCGGGCCCCTCGGCGTCCATAGACATCGGTGCGCTTGCATCTTGGGCGTGGGCACACGCGACCAAAGGTAAGCAAGCGGCGAGAAGGGCTTTACGGATCATGATAAGGGCTCCATTGGCTGATTGTTTGAGACTGTAGTGCGTTCGCTGGAGATGTCAGCAGTGATAGAGAAACTTGATCGCGCCGATAAGATTTTGGTCGCGCTCGGACACTTTCAGAGCCGGTCAGCGGCGCAAGCTGCAATCGCGGCAGGGCTGGTCCGCATTGGCGGGCGCGTGCTTTCGAAACCGTCCGAAAAGATCTCCTCTATGGCCAAGATAGAGGCAGAGCTGGAGCACCCATGGGTGTCGCGTGCTGGACTGAAGCTTGCCTACGCCCTCGAGGTCTTCGCTGTGGATCCAAATGGATGGCACTGCCTCGATATCGGTGCATCGACCGGTGGATTTACGGACGTCTTGCTTGCGGGGGGTGCGATCAGCGTCGTGGCTGTAGATGTCGGAACCGATCAGCTTCATCCGCGGCTACGAAACGATGACCGGGTGATCTCAATCGAGAAGACAGATGCGCGATCTCTCACATCCGAGCAAGTTGGGGCGCCCGACCTTATCGTTTGCGATGCGAGCTTTATCTCGCTGCACAAATTGTTGGCCAAACCGCTCTCGCTGGCGCGGAAATCCGCGACTCTGATTGCGCTGTTCAAGCCCCAATTTGAAGTGGGGCGCGCGCATATTGGCAAAGGCGGGATTGTGACCGATCGAGAGGCAACGGCGCGGGCCGAAGCCGTTTTCGTGGGCTGGCTTCACGATCAGGGTTGGACCGTGCGCGAGCGTGCAGATAGCCCGATCAAAGGCGGCGATGGAAACGCAGAACGCTTGATTTACGCGGTCAGGCTCTAACCCGCTGGACCGCGCGGGCTCGGGCCGGATTGGCGACGGTTGAGAAATGCCAGACGCTCAAACAGAGCGACGTCCTGCTCATTTTTGAGCAAAGCGCCGTGCAGCGGCGGCGTTAGCTTTTCCGGATCTTGCTCACGCAGCGTTTCAAGATCGACATCCTCATTCATCAACAGTTTCAGCCAGTCGAGCAGCTCTGACGTCGATGGCTTTTTCTTCATGCCGGGAACTTCGCGCATCGAATAGAACGTCGTTAAAGCATCCGAGACAAGCTTTTCTTTGATGCCCGGATAGTGAACGTCGACAATTTCGGTCATTGTCTGTTCGTCTGGGAATTTGATGAAGTGGAAGAAGCAGCGGCGCAAGAAGGCGTCCGGCAGCTCTTTTTCATTGTTGGACGTGATGATCACGATCGGCCGCTGTTTTGCTTTGATCGTTTCATCGGTCTCATAGACATAGAATTCCATACGATCGAGCTCTTGAAGCAAGTCGTTCGGAAATTCGATATCGGCTTTATCGATTTCATCGATCAAGAGAATAGGGCGCTTCTTCGCTGTGAACGCTTCCCACAGCTTGCCCTTCTTAATGTAGTTCTTCACGTCTTTAGCGCGCTCGTCACCCATTTGACCATCGCGGAGGCGTGACACTGCGTCATACTCATACAAGCCTTGAGCGGCCTTGGTCGTCGACTTGATGTGCCATTCGATCAGCTCGCAATCCAATGCTTTGGCAACTTCAATCGCCAACACAGTCTTCCCCGTGCCGGGTTCGCCTTTGATCAGCAGAGGCCGCTCCAATTGGATCGCGGCGTTGACGGCGACGCGGAGGTCATCGGTGGCGACATAATTCTCGGTGCCTTCAAAGCGCATGGGCGGGCCTCTTTAGTTGACGTTTACGTTGAGGATAAGGCTCGCGGACGCATAAGCAAGCGCTTCCCTTGGGAAAGGGCTGTGATTCGCACGCTACCAAGACGAGTGAAGTCTGGGCCGGGTGCTATCGCATTGATCATACTGCAGATTTATGAGGTGTTACGAATTTGAAAGTCCACGTTAACCATTCGCGCGTAATTTAATGTATCAGCAAGGAGTGCGCGCAATGCCACTGAAACTGTCGCTTAAGCCGAATGAGGCCGTCGTCGTAAACGGCGCTGTGCTCCGTAATGGCGATCGGCGCGGGACCATCTTGCTACAAAATCAAGCGCGCATTTTGCGCCAAAAGGATGTGCTGGAACCTGAAGCCACCGAAAGCGTAGAGGACCATCTCTACTTCGCCGTGATGCAAATGTATCTGACAGGCGAGACTGAGGGACAACTATACGATCAAACCGTAACAGCAATCGCGGCAGCTTTGAACGAAGCCGCTTCCGATGAGCAGCGCACGCGTTTGGTTGCCATCTCAACCGCATGTGCTGCGGGCGAAACTTATCAAGCGTTATCCCTTTGCCGCAAACTTTTGAAAGCGGCGGAGGCAGGGAATGGCTGAAGCATCCAAGATGATTGAACTCCCTAATTCCTCTCCCATAGTGTCGCTTGATGATGGCATTGCCATGATCGAAGCAGATGATGCACCGGTGACACTTTGCGTCGATATCGGCGAGGGGGTTGTCTTGCGCGCAAATGGCAGTCAGGGCTTACAGGGCTTGCTGCAACGGTTGCGCGGCCATCGCATGATATTGGCCTTGTCCTCTGGCGAGATCGCACCGACCGTTGTTCCTATGCGTTCTGGCAAACCCGACATGCATCCAGATGTGGCTGCTATACTCGACGCATTGAAAGATCGCGGATAAAGGCCCTCGTCCATTTTGATTGAGGGAGCCGAAAATGTCCGGCGAGTTCATTTCTATCTTTGTTGCGTCCTTTGTAACCTTTTTCGTACTGATCGATGCGCCCGGCGTCGCACCTGTGTTCGCGTCGCTGACCGCGCGCGGTCCAGCGAGCTATCGCCGGTCAATGGCGATCCGGTCGGTCTTGATTGGAACGCTGATCATTTTTGGATTTGCGTTCTTCGGCGCATGGTTACTCAACCAGCTTCACATCACCATTGATGCCTTCCGCGCTGCGGGCGGTATTCTCCTTTTCATCATCGCGCTCGACATGGTCTTCGAAAAGCGTACGGAACGCCGCGAAAACCGCGCCGAGTCCGTCCTGGCTGACTCTGATGATACGCCCGAGAAACTCGATGACGTTTCGGTCTTTCCCATCGGTATCCCGATGCTCGCCGGGCCAGGCTCAATCGCAACAGCGATGCTGTATATGTCTCAGCATGAAAGTTGGGTGGGCAAAGGGGCTGTATTGAGTGCGATCAGTGCCAACATGCTCATCTGCCTCTGTATTTTCTTAGCGGCTGGACCATTGGTCAAAGCTATGGGCGACAGCATCGCTGGCGCGATCACGCGGATCTTTGGTGTGATCTTGGCCGCCTTGTCGGTGCAGCTCTTGATTGATGGTATTAAAGGCGCCTTTGGGATCTAGCGCGCGCGGATCGTCTCGGCCTGAGTGAGGGCTGAGAGCGTTGTCCAAATCAGCGCCATGCCGAGCGCCATCAAGCCCATGACTTGGAACACCATCCAGCGGTTCCATTTGACGCCGATCTGCGCCAAACCGAGCACTCTTGGTCCCATTTCGCGCGCCAGTGCGACAGAACGGTGGCCGCCGGCTTCAGACAATAACAGCGCGCGGCGCATGTCCTCGGGTGTGGTCGCTTGTTCAACGAGCGTGATGGCCCCGGTCGAACTTGTAAGTTCAGCGATCCGCGCGATGATCATCATATCGCGTGATAAGCGCGCTTTCGCTTCTGGTTGTAAGGACGTTTGATACGCCTCTACCACTTGCACACTGCGCGCCTCGGTTGTCATCACAGTTTCAAATGCGGTTGCGAGTTCCGCGCGAAGAATTTCCTCTGGCAGAGCATCTTCGACCCGGCCGCCAAGATAGCCAACGAAGCGCTCATTCAAACGCCCGGCGCGCAAGGCTGCGAGCAGAATAGAGGCAGACTCGAACACCGCTTGCGACTGCGGCGTATCACCGTTTTGATTGATTAATCCGAGGGCGCGCAAGCGAAGCTGCAGATGATCAACGGGTTCGCCGTTTAGCCAACGCTGGCTCCGCCGGGTGAGGTCTGCGGCATCACCAAGCAAGAAAAACGATTGCGGCGATGCAAATGGCTCATCGATGGGAGCTAATCGGACCGTGCTTCCTGTTGCACGCGGTGTATCCGGCGGCCCTGCGGTCTCATCTTCGGCGGCGTCCTCGCTGTCATTGCTGGACGCTTCGTCCAAGACAGGCGGTGGCGGCGGTTCAGTCGAGCGTTGATAGCTTGCGCGCAGCTCTTCAGGCAAAAACAAGAGTGCGGCGCGCGCGAGGCGTTGATCACGGCTACCAGAGCTTTCTGCATCGGCCGCGGCGAGCACTGCCGCTGAGTCTTGTCGGTCGAGCATAAGCGGGGCGGCTAGGAGGTATCCGCGTGCGGCTGAAAACGCGCGTTCGTCTAGGGTTTGTTCGATCCGGGCGGCCCATGCGGACCGTTCCCGACCATTTGAAATGACCAAGCTTTGAAATTCTGAATCGATTTCTTGGCGCGTTTCTGTGCGTGCTTCTAGGCTGAGCGGATCGGTGGCGATGTCGGATGTGTAAGCTGCGATAATAATGCGCGCGGCAAAAATCGGAAGCAGGAGGATCAAACTATTGAACAGCAGAGATTGCCGCCATGTCGACGGGCGTTGGACTTCACGTTGTCTCCAGCGGGAGGTCATTTCCTCGGCCCGATCCTGTCTCTCTGACTTACGCAGATTTCCTCTCCCTTTAGCGCACAGAGGGGGCGTTAAGATCAAGTCTTCGTTACCGGATAAACTGCAAAAGCCTTCCCAAAGCCCAGCCGCCGCCACAATTCGAAGTAGGGATGCGGCCAACTGGTCTGATTATTGCGATTGCGTCTCGCACGTGTCCGCAGTATACGGCGCGCAAACTCGGTAGAGGATTTGATTCCATGGGCGACTACGATCTCAATGGCTACACGCCGTCGAATGACGAGAACTTCATGAATGGGAAGCAGAAAGCTTACTTCCGTAAAAAACTTGAAGACTGGAAAGCCGACATTCTTGACGGCGCAAAAGTCACTATAGGCAACCTGCGAGCCGAGTCCTCAAATCACCCTGACCTCGTTGATCGCGCTTCGGCTGAAAGCGATAAAGCACTTGAACTGCGCACGCGCGATCGCCAGCGGAAATTGATTTCGAAGATTGATGCTGCCATTCGCCGGATTGATGAAGGCACCTATGGCTATTGTGACGACACAGGTGAACCGATTGGCTTGCGTCGACTGGAAGCTCGTCCGACGGCGACGCTCAGTCTCGAAGCGCAAGAGCGTCACGAGCGCAACGAACGGGTCGTCCGCGACGACTAAAACAGTCCTCTGCCGAATCGGACTCGAAAATCCTAACGCTTCATTAACCGTGTTAACGCACTGATAAGCTTTCCTTGGTGACAGGTGCAGAATGCGAGACGGTCCCAACTTGGTAAAGGCAAAGCCTGACTGGCAGATCGATGCCGGATCAGAGACGGCTGCGCAGGATTCCGCAGACGATCACGTCTTTCCAAGCACGCGCGGGGTGTTAACCGCGGCCGAGATAGAAGCGCTTTTGCGCCCAAACATACAAACCGCGGCGCTTGAGCCGCCGACTGAGATCACGCCACGCGAGACGCCAAACTTCGAGATCGATCCCGCTCAGTCAGATCTTGTACACAGTGAGCAGAACCGAATTTTGGGCGCGCGTTTGTCGCGGGCGCTTGGTACTGGCGCTGGGATGAAAGCTGCAGTCATTGCCACACAAGCAGCGACGATTCCGAGTGCGGACTTGCCAGCGCTTTTAAACGGGAAGTCGAGTGCGATTGCGTGTGTCGGTCCGACCGACGCAGATATTCATGCGCTTATTTGTTTGCCACCCATGCTCGCTGACGCGATCATCGCAAAGGCTTGCGGCGCGCGGGGCTCAACCGGGCGCATTGGCGATGGCTGGACATTAAGTGCAATTGATTGCGCGCTTCTAGAGCAGCTGCTTGTCCCAATCGGCGACAGCATTGGTGCGGGTCTATCCCTACAGTCAATTGAAACGGACATTCCTTATGTCAGCAGTCTCTTGGCGGCTCGGAATGTAACCGTCACAGAATTCTCGGTCGAAGCGCCGGGGCTTCATTCTGACCTTGCCGTCATTCAATCCGATGACCTTCCTCAAAAACCAAACCCGTCGTCTTCGGAGACTGCAGCGCTTCCTGTAACGGCGCTTGTCACGGCGCGCCTTGCGCGATTGTCTGTGCCGCTCAGCCGGTTGACCGAGTTGAAGGCTGGATCAACGCTCTTGCTTGGATTGCCGGCCGATCAACCGGTTGAACTTCTTTCGGGCGACCGTTCAGGCGAGCCTGCCTTCGAAGGTCGCATGGGTCGCAAAGGCAATCAGGTCGCTGTTAAACTGACCAAGCGCGTCGGTCCGTATCGGACCGACTGACCGGCAAACGGGCCCAGCTAACCAATGTTCCCATGCTTCGCGATATGGGCATCGACCGCCTTAATCGCATCATCCACCTTGTTTCCCGCGCTGAGGAGTTCAGCTTCGCGCTGTGCCCAAAGGCGCTTTTGATAATTGGTTGAGATAATGTCTGTGATCACCAACACGCCAACGACCAAATAGAAACTCGACTTGCTCATCGCGTCGATTGGGAAGCTAAACAGTTTCAAATGCGCCAGGTGTGCGCCTTCTGTGACCAGCAAAACGCCCACCAGGAACAGAATGAACAGGCCCAAGACCTCATACATGCGGTTTCGTTTGAGAAAGTCGGCGACATAATCTGCGAGCAAAATCATCACCACTCCGGACGATAGGATCGCAATCGCCATGATCCAGACCTGATAGTCTTTGCCGGGTTCACACCCAACCGCGCCTGCAACCGGGTTGGAAATCAGATCGGCCTTACACTGGACCACTGTGCCCGTGAATGTGTTGATCACGTCGCCGGAGGCATTGACGACATTCGCCACTTCAACGTTTGCGATCGCCATCGCTGAGAGGATTGAGTCAAACGAGAAAACCAAGTTCATTGCGACAATCATCGCAATCGCTTGAAAGACAGATTTCGTCGCTGAGCCCTCTGTGTGTTCGATATGATCGACCGCTAGCAAGTGATGTATTTCTTTAATCGCGGTATAGATGATGAACCCGCCTCCGGCGAGCGTGACCAAGGCTTGCAGCGTGAACTCGCCTTCAATGACGCCTTTGAAGGCCAGGTTAAATAGGGGTTCGGCGAGCAACGCAAATAGATTGACGATGATCACCAAGAGGACGATCCGCAAAACCACGGCGAGCCCAATTCCCCACTTGCGCACCATCGGCGCTTTTTCTGGCCCAACGCGTTGCGACTCTATGGAGATATATAACAAGTTGTCGAAGCCGAGGACGGCTTGCAAAAGCAGCAGCATTAGCAATGTAAACAAGCCGCTGACAGAAAAGACTTCAGCGATGAATTCGCCCATGGATCCCCCCTTTTGTGACGGTCATGAGGAAAACCTAGACTGAGTCCGTTCGCCGGGACCAGGCTTTAATGAAGCTCACAAAGACGGCGGAGCGAAGCGGCCTAGGCCAGCATTCCGTTCATGCGGTCTTTGATGATCGTTTCTGCGTCATCAACAATCCGATCAATGAGGTCTTTGACCGTTGGGATATCATTAATCAGGCCTTGGACCTGCCCAGCCGACCAAATGCCGCCATCTGGGTCGCCGAGCTCCATTGCGTTGCGACCGCGTGCGCCAGCAACAAGATGTTTCACGTCTTCGAATTGGGCGCCACCGGCGCGTTCAATTTCAACCACTTCGGTGCTGACAGCGTTTTTCATCACTCGCGCTGTGTTGTGCAGGGTTCGGAAGATGAGCTTGGTGTCACGTTCATCATTCTCGACCATTTGTCGTTTAAAGTTGTCATGGATCGGGGCCTCTTGGGTCACGCAAAACCGCGTCCCCATATTGATGCCATCCGCTCCAAGGGCGAGCGCCGCCGCTAACCCACGTCCATCGCCGAACCCGCCTGATGCCAGCATTGGTACACTGACTTTATTGGCGGCTGCAGGGATCAAGATCAGGCCTGGAATATCGTCTTCGCCGGGATGACCGGCACACTCGAACCCGTCAATCGAGATCGCATCTGCGCCCATCCGTTCAGCTGACAGTGCATGTCGGACCGCCGTGCACTTATGGATGATCTTGATGCCATGCTCTTTGAAATGATCGATATGTTCTTTCGGCTTGTAGCCAGCCGTTTCGACGATTTTGATCCCGCCTTCGATGATGGCTTGACGATACTCAGCATAAGGCGGCGGCGTGATCGCAGGCAGGATGGTGAGGTTCACACCGAACGGTTTGTCAGTCATCTCTTTGGTGCGGGCGATTTCTTTGGCGAGATCCTCGGGCGTCGGTTGGGTCAACGCCGTCAGGAATCCGAGACCACCGGCATTGGCGACTGGGGCGACCATTTCGGCGTAGCCAACCCATTGCATGCCACCTTGGACAATTGGATGCTCGATCCCGAATTCTTCAGTAAATCGCGTTTTGATGGCCATGCCACACCCTCCCTGTTTATTTGTGCGCCCGAGGTGTCAAAGGCCCTCTTAGAGCGCTTTGACGATATCCTCGACCATCTTCTTCGCGTCCGAGAGCAACATCATTGTATTGTCACGGAAGAACAGCTCATTCTGGATCCCGGCATAGCCAGAGCCCATTGACCGTTTGATGAATAGCACTGTGCCGGCATTCTCAACGTCGAGCACCGGCATGCCGTAAATCGGCGATGTCTTATCGGTTTTCGCAGCTGGGTTGGTCACATCATTTGCGCCAATAACAAACGCGACTTCTGAGTTGCGGAAATCTGAGTTGATGTCTTCAAGCTCGAACACTTCATCATAAGGCACTTGAGCTTCCGCCAAGAGCACGTTCATGTGTCCTGGCATCCGTCCGGCGACCGGGTGGATCGCATATTTCACGTCCACGCCTTCTTCTTTCAGCTTATCGGCCATTTCTTTCAGGGCATGCTGAGCTTGAGCCACCGCCATACCGTAACCAGGCACGATGATCACTTTCGAAGCGTTCTTCATAATGAAGGCCGCATCGTCGGCAGACCCACGCTTAAATGGCCGATCTTCTTGCCCGCCCGCGCCAGCAGCGGCGTCTTCCCCGCCAAAACCGCCAAGGATCACTGAGATGAAGCTCCGGTTCATGCCCTTACACATGATGTAAGACAGGATCGCACCGGACGATCCAACCAAGGCCCCGGTAATGATCAAGGCAAAATTGCCAAGTGTGAAACCGAGCGCCGCGGCGGCCCATCCAGAATAAGAGTTGAGCATTGAGACCACGACCGGCATGTCCGCTCCGCCAATCGGGATGATCAGTGTGATGCCGAGGATTAAGGCGAGCCCGGTGAGCCCCCAGAACGCCCAGGTCGCGCTTCCGCCGCTCATGACGAGGATGACGATCAATGCAATGATGCCGACGCCAATCAAAATATTCAAGATATGACGCGCTGGCAGCAAGATCGGTGCTCCGGACATATTGCCGTTGAGCTTTGCAAACGCGATGACCGATCCTGTAAACGTCAAAGCACCGATTGCAGATCCAAGCGCGAGCTCGATCAATGATGCCGTTGCGAGGCTTCCGACGCTACCAATACCAAAGCTGACGGGCGCATAGAGCGCTGCAGCAGCAACAAGAACGGCGGCGAGACCAACAAGCGAGTGGAAGGCCGCCACAAGTTGCGGCATGTCCGTCATCGGAATGCGACGGGCAATGAAGGCGCCAATACCGCCACCGACAAGTGCCCCGGCGGCGAGAATGCCCCACGTGGTCGCGTCGAGTGCGGTCCAAAACAGAGCGATGGTGGTGCCCACCGCAATGGTCATACCGATCATGCCATTACGGTTACCGGCGCGGCTGGTTGCTGGACTTGAAAGGCCACGAAGGGCGAGGATGAAAAGAATCCCCGATGCGAGATAGAGCAAGGGTGCCCAAGTCGATTGGAACTGTTCCATCGGACTAGTCTCCCTTCTTCTTGTACATGGCCAGCATGCGCTGGGTGACGAGGAAACCGCCGAAAATATTGACGCAGGCGAGCGCGACGGCGATGCCGCCCAGCGCCTTGGCCAGAAGGCCGCCTTCATCGCCCAGAGACGCCGTGGCGGCGACAATCGCGCCGACAATGATCACCGATGAAAT
>JBCBQS010000035.1:0-16499 GCA_039820085.1 Pseudomonadota bacterium | reverse complement strand
GGAGCACATGGCCTTGCCGGGGGTCATTGATATTGTACCAGGCATCCGTTCGCTCCAGCTTCACTTCGATGGTGACACTCTGGATCAAGCGGGCGCGCTTGAAGCTTTGATCGACGCTGAAACCCGGCTCGGCAATTTTGACGATTTTACCGTGCCGTCACGCATAGTGCATTTGCCATTGAGCTGGCGCGACCCCGCGACGACGGAAACGATTGAAAAATATATGGGCGCTGTGCGGGATGACGCGCCTTGGTGTCCAGACAATATTGAATTCATTCGACGGATTAATGGGCTCGCAGACGCAGAAAGCGTCGAACAAACTGTTTTTGACGCAAACTACATTGTCCTGGGTTTGGGTGACGTTTATCTCGGCGCGCCGGTCGCAACGCCAATGGACCCTCGCCATCGGCTCGTGACCACCAAGTATAATCCAGCCCGGACTTGGACACCGCCAAATGTCGTCGGAATTGGTGGCGCTTATATGTGCATCTATGGCATGGAGGGTCCCGGTGGTTACCAATTGTTCGGGCGCACGGTTCAGGTCTGGAACACTCATCGCCAAACAGATGCCTTCACAGATGGCAAACCATGGCTGCTCCGTTTCTTTGATCAAATCCGGTTCTATCCAGTGAGCGCCAATGAGTTGGCCGAGTGGCGGCGCGATTTTCCCCTCGGAAAAAGGTCGCTCAAGATCGAGCCATCGGAGTTTCGGCTTGCAGACTATCGCGCCTTTCTCCTGGAGAACAAAGCCTCGATTGAAGCCTTTCAGGCGCAGCGCCAGATCGCTTTTGAGACCGAACGTCAAGCCTGGGAGGCTTCAGGCGAATTTGACCGCGTCACCGATTTGATCGAGCGCGCCGAGACAACATCTCAATCAACCTCAACCATCGAAATTCCAGAGGGTGCCGATCTGATCGAAGCGCCACTGGGCGGCAGCGTGTGGAAACTCTTGGTCGAACCCGGCGACGAGGTCGCGAAAGGCGATGTGATCGCGGTCATCGAAGCGATGAAAATGGAATGCCCTCTGGAAAGCCCTGACGATGGATCCATCGCCGCGCTCTATATTCAAGAGCGTCAAGCCGTCCAACCCGGCACCCCTATGGTTGCTATTCGGAGGAGCGTCTAATGGACCTGGATCGCCAGAGCGCAACCAAGATCGCCGCCGCTATCCATGCCGTAGAGACGAGCGCTGTTGAGGTCATCACGGATACGCTGAAGCGGCTTGAAGTCTATGACCGCGTCCAACCGCAAATTTGGATTAGCCGCGCGTCGCCAGAAGACCTACTCGAGCGCGCGCGAGAGATTGACCAACTCATTTCACAAGGCGAACGCCCGCCACTTGCGGGCGTGCCTTATGCTGTGAAAGACAATATCGATGTCTTCAGGTTTGACACAACAGCGGCCTGTCCATCATTCGCGTATTCACCGTCGCACTCTGCAGAAACAGTCGCAAATCTCGAAGCCGCCGGTGCGATCTGCATTGGCAAAACCAATCTCGATCAGTTCGCAACCGGTCTTGTCGGCACGCGCAGCCCGTTCGGGATTCCGGCAAACGCTTACAATCGTGCGTTCGTCAGCGGCGGATCAAGTTCCGGATCAGCAATTGCGACAGCTGCAGGGCTGGTCGCCTTTGCGCTTGGCACGGACACAGCCGGATCCGGGCGCGTTCCAGCAGCTTTCAATCATTTAATCGGACTCAAGCCGACGAAAGGCCGGTGGAGCACCAGCGGTTTGGTGCCCGCTTGCCGAACTTTGGACTGTATCACCGCGTTCGCAACATCAGTTGAAGACGCGCGATTGGTGGATCAGGTGATCGCTGGCTATGACCCACAAGACCCGTATTCAAAACCGCTGCACGATCGGACGGTCAAAGTCAGACGGATTGGTGTCCCGCGCCCCGAGCAATGCGCTTGGTTCGGCGACGATGAATCTCGATTTCTGTATGAGACCTCGTGTGCGCATCTCGCCAGCTTTGCAGAGCTGGTCGAGATCGATATTGAACCGTTATTGGAAGCAGCTCGTCTCCTGTACAGCGGTCCTTGGGTCGCCGAGCGGACGGCATCGCTCTCGAACCTATTGTCTTCTGATCCCGATGCCGTTGACCCAACAGTCAGAGACATCGTCGCCGCTGGCGCGAATATAACTGCGGTGGAGGCGTTTCGAGGACACTATCGCCTTGCAGAATTGATGCGGGAGACAGTGAATCTCTGGCAGCGTGTCGATCTGCTCGCATTCCCGACGACCGGAACGACCTATCGGATCGCCGAGGTGAATGCAGCGCCCGTCGCGCTCAATAGCAACCTTGGATACTATACCAATTTTGTGAATTTACTCGATATGGCCGCCGTCGCCATTCCCGCCGGCATGCGCAGCAATCGGACCGGATTTGGGATCACTCTGATCGGACCAGCGGATACTGATAATGGACTTCTGGATTTAGCCGGCGACTATCTCAAACTGGCGGAGCTGCCGAAGCCGCCCCCCCTAGATACGGAGAAATATATGGAAACCGTAAAGCTTGCCGTTGTTGGCGCGCACTTAAAAGATATGCCGCTGCATTGGCAGTTAAGCTCACGAGACGCGAGCTTTGTCGGTGCGTTTGAGACGGCGCCCAGTTACAAGCTTTATGCGATGGAAGACACGGTGCCCCCCAAACCGGCGCTGGTGTTCAGCGAAGATGGCGGCACAATCGCCGTCGAAGTGTATGAACTCGATTTGGCGGCCTTTGGGAGCTTTGTCGCCGACGTCCCGGCCCCACTTGCCATTGGTACTGTAACCCTCAGCGATGGGTCGAGCGTAAAGGGATTTGTCGCCGAGCCCCGCGCAACAATTGGTGCGCTCGACATTACCGATTTGGGCGGTTGGCGGGCTTACATTGCCGGTAAAGACAGCTAAAGGCGGCAATTCGGTTTCAGCGATGTCGATCTTTCTCGACATCAGCGAATGTCCCACCGACCTTGAATAGACTGTAGCCATCAGCTTCGATCATTTCACGGACTTCCACATTCGTATCTTCAGCCGTGCGCGCCCGCGTGAACCGCCACTCGTCTGCGGTTGTCTCAGGCGGAAAGCCTTTAGATTTACGAATCACCAGACGCCATAGCGGTACCGTTTTATGGACATGAAAGAGATATTCGAAGTCGTCGGACATGCTGACAAAATGGGGAGAGAGCAGGCATATGTCGAGAGTCGATCGGGTAATCCTGCTCCGAGATTGAGATCTTAAACGTTAGAACAGCCCGTTGTGAAAATTCCCGCTTGCGGCGACTCTCAACTCAAAGTAAAGTTCTTTACACTCAAGGAGACGATCGTGGCGCAAAAAGCAAAAACAGACGCGGTCGAACCGCTCGTCGCAACGTCCGACGGGGCGTACGATCCAGTCACTCCAGAAACTGCGGACGCAATCGCTCAAAAATACCAAGCCGTTCTGCGCGAGCCGATTCCCCCACGACTGTCCGCACTGATTCAACGCCTCAAAATGGTCGAAGACTCTCGCGAAATCTAAACTCAGCGGTTTCATCTAAGCCGGCGAATGCCTCGTATTAGCGATGTAAATTTCTTCTCGTACGCACGTACGATTCTCAGCAAGTCACCAAAGTTTCTTGGAGCGTGTTCGGACTCCTGAGACAGAAAAGAGCCATGAAAGAGGTGTGCTGTTTTGCAGCTCATCCGTGCGTTTTTGACCCGTCTAACGTCTCTTTGTCAAGGTCCAGCATACCTGTCATTAAACGGTAAGGCGCCGATTATTGACGTGAAGGTGAACGGCATCGCGGATTTCCCGTATGAAGAGATTTGATCAGGTGCGCTTCGCGCGATGGGTGATCGTACGTTTGAACGAATCAAGCAATTACGTTTCGAATCTTATCGCCCCGATCGTGCGTGCGATGTCCTCAAAAAATCACAAGCCCGCCGCGAACGTGGATCGCGAAACCACCTCAGACCATGCCCGTGAGAACAAGCGGACAGAGGGAATGAAGCATGCTACGTTTTGACTTTGTTTGGGAGAGCAAATTGACATCGTGTATTCATCAAGCAGCGCTTTTTGGGGCTGCAGTCTTAGGGCTCGCAGCTTGCGGCGCGAGCGAAACGTCAACGCCAGAGATACTTGCGCCTGCGGTGCAGCCCATGCTCTACAATGTCTTGGTTCAAGGAACCAATATCGGCGTGACCGAAGTCACCAAGACTGAAACCGGCTATTCTGTCTTCTATGAGTTTCGCAATAATGGCCGCGGCCCGACGATCAATGAAACGATCACGACTGACGAAAAAGGCATCCCGACCGCATGGCAAGCAGACGGCGCAACGACCTTCGGCAACGAAATCTCAGAACGCTTCTCACTCATCGATGGGCAAGCCACCTGGACGGACTCAACCGGGTCCGGCAGCGCGTCTGTCTCGGAGCCATCTCTCTACTTTGCGCAGAACGGCACGCCATACGCATTGGCAGTCATTGCACGCGCCCTGCTGGCCGATGATGACCAAACTATGCCTGCACTTCCGGGCGGCGAACTGCGTCTAACGGAAATGGAAACGCTCGCCGTCACCAATGCAGACGGTGAAACATCCGAGATTACCGCCTTTGCGCTCTCTGGGACGAGTTATAATCCCAGCTACTTCCTGATGCGCGGGCAGGAGTTTTTCGGAACGGTATCGCCTGGTTTTGCGATCCTGCCTCCAGGATACGAGCGAGAGGATACGCGGTTACGCGGTCTCGCCGCAGAGTATGGCGCTCGTCGGTTTGAAGATATTCAAGCCCGCACTGTTCGCGACTATGGCGCGCCCATCCGCGTCCAAAACGTCCGTATTTTCTCGCCACAGACTGAGTCTGTTTCGGATCCGGTGTCTGTGCGCGTTGACGGTCGACTCATTGGCTCAATTGACGCCATTGATACGACCAATTCAGATGAAGTCCTGATTGATGGCGCGGGCGGCGTTCTCGTGCCCGGTCTATTCGAAATGCATGCGCATTTGGGACAGCAGAGCGCGCTCCTCAATCTCGCGGCTGGCGTGACAACCGTGCGTGACACCGGCAACAATAATGACGTGCTCACCGACCTCATCGAGCAATTTGACTCTGGCCGCCTTGCCGGGCCCGAAGTCTTCCGAAGCGGTTTCATTGAAGGCAAGAGCCCGTTTAATTCAAACAATGGCATCTTGGTTGAAACCGAGGAAGAAGCCGTCGCAGCCGTCGATGCCTATGCCGATCAAGGTGTGTTCCATCAGATCAAGATCTATAATTCCATGAACCCAGACTGGGTGCCCGCCATGGTCGAGCGCGCACGCGAGCGAGGTTTGCGTGTGACCGGGCATGTTCCGGCGTTCACCAATGCGAATGCGATGATTGAAGCTGGCTATGATGAAATGACCCACATCAATCAAGTCATGCTCGGTTGGGTCTTAGAGCAAGGAGAAGATACGCGCACACTGCTGCGGTTAACCGCCCTTCGCCGATTGCCCGCGCTTGATCTGATGGCTGATAATGTCACCGAAACGCTTGACGCTATGGTCGAACGTGGCGTTGCGATCGATCCAACCTTTGCCATTCATGAGGCGCTCTTATTGTCCAGAAACGGAACGCTCAGTCCAGGCGCTGTGGACATTGTTGACCACCTTCCAGTGTCCGCCCAGCGACAGGCGCGCACGGCCTGGGCGGCGATCGAGACAGAGGCGGATGATATCGCCTATCGCGGCGCATTCGAGAAGCTCACCACGATGCTCTCCATGATGCGAGAGCGCGGTATTTTCATGGTCCCTGGGACGGACCTTGGCGGCTCATTTACTTATCATCGGGAATTGGAGCTTTACCAAACGATCGGCATGAGCCCTGCTGAAATCCTCGCCTGGGCCAGCCAAGGCATGGCCAACTATCTCGAGGCCGGTAACCGGCTCGGCTCTATTGAACCTGGAAAAGAAGCCGACTTCTTCTTAGTGGCGGAGGACCCGACGATCGACCTTAAGGCCATTAAAGCCATTTCAATGGTCGTCGCGGATGGCAAAGTCTATTTCCCAAGCGAAATACATCCGGAGTTTGGCATCAAACCGTTCGCCGACGCGCCGTCTGTGACATTGCCAGACTAGACTTCTAGGCCGATCTATCTGTAGGGGCTGAGTTCGTACAATTGGACCAAGCATATGCAGCTCAAACTCGATCCAGAGAGCGTCAAAGGCTTTCTTGCACCTGAAGAAGGCGAAACGCTGTATAACGCTGCTTTGCAACAGGCCGCGCTTGGACCCTGCCTAGAAATCGGCGGCTATTGCGGAAAATCATCAATCTATATCGGGTCAGCCTGTGCGGCGGCCAACGAACTTTTGTTCTCAGTCGACCACCATCGCGGGTCTGAAGAAAACCAGCCTGGCTGGGAGTATTTCGATAAAACCGTTTGGGATGACGCGGCTGGGGCTGTGGATACGCTTCCCTTTTTCCGAGAGACAATCCGCCGAGCCAATCTCGAGCAGACCGTTGTCGCAATTGTTGGACGCTCGGTCGACATCGCAAAACGCTGGCGCACGCCGCTCAGTTTCTTGTTCATTGATGGTGGGCACACGATGGAACACGCGTTGAATGATTATCGCGGATGGACACCCCACGTCATGCCCGGTGGCCTGGTTGCGATCCATGATGTGTTTCCAGATCCTGCCGATGGCGGCAGGCCGCCCTATGAGATCTATCAACGCGCCCTCGCCTCTGACTTATTCGTCGAGCTTGAAGCGGTTCAGAGCCTTCGGATTCTGCAAAAGCTCTAAGAGAGCGATGAGGTAAGAAGGTCTGCCCCATCGGTCACCCCGAATAAGGCATCGGCAGCGAGAATGACCGCGCCTTGCGTCCAACTCGGTCGTTCGCGCGGCCAGAAAATCTGCTCTTCGAGTTGCCAGCCCATCCAAAACACGCCGGCCTCGTCCCGGTGAGACGTGAGCGTGTTGAATACCTGTTCGGCACGCGCCTGGTCTCCGACTGTCAACAGCGCAAGGACGAGTTCTGCGGTTTCCGCGACCGTAACCCATGGCTCGTCTGACACACACCGGCAGCCCTGACCCTGAATCACGAACGTGTCCCACGACGTCTCTAAGCGCTCCACCGCGTCTTCGATCGCGAGCGCGCCAGAGAGAACTGGATAATACCAATCCATAGCAAAGCGTCCGCCTTGTCCGCGGCGGTCAAACAGCTGCGGGTGTGCTTGAATGGCGCCCCGTAGTTTCGCTTGCGCTAAGCGCCAATCATCACAGTCAGCCCCAAGCGCTTTGGCCAAGTAAATGCCGCAGGCGAGGCTCTTCAATATTGATGCATTCCCGGCAAGCAGAGAATCATCGTCCACCGTCCCGATCGATTCCAGCGACCAAGGAATGGTGCCATCGGATCGCTGCAAGCCAGTCACGAAATCAAGCGCCCGCTTCACCATGGGCCACCATGCTTCAACGCGCGCGCGGTCCCCTGTGACTTTTAGATAATGGGCAATTCCAACAGCCGGGTAAGCGCAGAAATTTGTGTCCAACACAGCGGGCGCTTTTTCGCGGCTAATATAGTCTCGGTCGACCATGGGAAGGGCGTTTCCATACTCACCAAACCACGCGCCGTCGCTACGCTGGTTTTCGACAAGATAATCATAGGCGCGCGCCGCCGCATCAATCTGCCCCATCACACACAGCGCCATAGCGCTTTCGACATGGTTCCACGCATCCCACGGGCCGTGTTCGAACCAGGGGATCGCCCCGTCGGGCGCTTGAATCTCCAAAATGCGGTCACACGCCGCTTGAAAGCGCCCCAGTTTAGATCCCGCATCCGTGGCAAATGACCCATCCACTAGGTCATCTCCTTGCCGTCAAAATAGAGCACGAGACTCTTGCCCATGACAGGAGAGAGAACTGCATCCAAGGCTCTGGTTAAAAACGGCTTTTTCATCAGGTCCCAGACAAGAAACTTATGATAGGCCTTGATCCAGGGATGGTCGTCGCGGCGCTCCCAAAACGCACATTTCAGCCACCAATATGGGACATGAATGCCATGGGCATGATGACGCTTGAAGAGTTGGAAGCCGTGCCGCTCAACCGACACTTTTAAATCCACCTCATCAAAGATGCGAATATGCCCACCCGGTTCAAACGCATAGCCATTGGGCGGCGGGGCGAGTTGCCAACACAAACGCTCTGGCCACGCGTGCGGGACAGAGACGCAGAGTTTCCCCGTTGGCTTCAGGACGCGCCGCATTTCTGCAATCGCGGCATCATAATCCGGCAAATGCTCTAACACTTCTGAGCAAATGATCGCATCGAAACTATCGTCTTCGAACCTGAGCGCGGTTGCGTCTCCTGTCTCGAATGAGACGTAACTCGCCTCATCAATCGCATCCTTTTGGAGGAATTTGATGCCGTCTTTGGCTTTCTCGAGCGATGGCTCATGAAGATCTACCCCAACAATATCAAGGCCGCCGAGAATGTAGAGGCCATGAACATGCCGCCCTTCCCCGCAACCAAGATCAAGGACGCGTGAGCCTTCGGACAGGCCAAGGTTTTCTAAGCGGGCCGTTAGCATCGGGCTTTCATCGCTTGCTGGAAGAAGTCCAAGTATTTCGGCGCAATCTTTTGCCAGTTGAACGTGTCCTGAGCGCGGTGCAAACAGGCCGCTGCCACCGCATTCTGTCGATCAGGGGACGCTAAGAGGTTTTCGATGGCGCTGGCCAGTGCAGCGGCATCCCCTTTGGGCACGACAATGCCCGCATCTCCAGCAACCTCAGGAAGCGCGCCGCCATCAGTGACAATCACCGGGGTGCCACAGCTCATCGCTTCCGCGGCGGGTAAGCCAAACCCTTCATACATCGAGGGCGTAACAGCGATCGTTGCGGTTCTGAACTCATGCGCCAACGCTTCGCGTGACAAATCGCTTTTGAATGTCACACGGTCTTGCAGGTTGAACCGCTTAATCGTGCGTTTCGCCAAGCCTTTGCGGAGTTTTCCGATAACCACCAGCTCCGTCTCAGGGCGCGTTTGCAGGACTTGGTGGTAGGCTTCTAGGAGAATGTGCAGCCCTTTGAGCGGTGTATCAGCGCTTGCCGTCGTAATCAGGCGCGATGGCGCCCGTTTTGAGTTTTGCTCTGGCCGGAACGTGGTCTGATCGACCCCGAGCGGGATCGGAACAATTCGATCGGCCTCGACCCCGAACTCTTCGACGATATCGGCTTTTGCATGTTCGGACGGGCACGTGATCACCGGCAACTTCCGCGCAACCCGGATTTGCATTCTGTGAAACGCATACCAGCGGCGAACGAGCCATCGATGTCGCCAACCGGGCGCAGCGTCCAATGCCAAAGCGCGATCGCGCGTGATCGGGTGATGGATCATTGTCGCGAGCGGCAACCCAAGCTTGGTGAGCAGTTTCAGGGTCCCTTCCGCCAATGTTTGATTGTCAAGGATCACATCATACGTGTCACGGTGCCGTTTGAGGTATGCCAAGGCCCGCTGTCCAAACGTGTAGGGCTCGACGAATTTACCGGAGAGGTGACCAAAGTACTCATAGGTATCTGTTGGACTCAATAGATGGTGCGGGCGCAGCTCGTAATGACCATTATGAGGTTTGGCAAAGAGGTCGAGCGAGGGCAGTTTCACCAAGCGAACGGAATTTGACAATTCAGGATAGGGTGGACCGGAAATCACATCGACCGACGCGCCTGCTTCGACCAGCGCCTTCGACAGGTAATCAACATAGACTCCCTGCCCCCCAACTTTTGGATCGGATCTGTAAGAGAGAATCGCAATTCGCAGGCCGCGCTTTGACGTCTCAGATGGCCGTTGCCAAGCGTCCGCTTTGATCTGCGTCTCGAGCATGCCCGCCTAGTCATTTCCTGCCATCAATTGTAAGTGGGTAGAACTTCCAATGAAAACAAAGTCAACCGATGCGATGTTTCCCGTGAAGCTTTCAGCTCGCTTGATAACAATAAAGGCACGCGCGCAAATCTCGGCGGCGCGCTCCTCTAAGTAAAATCGCACCTTGACGAAGCACCCGATATTGGTGTGCCATACCTTTTTGTTTATCGTTATTTGGGTGTTCGACATATCTGAATAGTGGCCATTGGGAGCGTTAAAGAATGAGTCAGCAAGCTGGAGCTAATCGAAACGGAATAATCCTATCGATCGTTGCGATTGTGATTTCTATGTCCGCTCTGGGTGTGTCCGTATTCGAAGTCACATCGCTTCAAGATCAGCAAAAAGCCAGCGTCTGGCCCTATCTCGAAATCTCCCGCAACTATTCTGGCCAAGGCTTTGAAATCCGAGTTGCGAATAAGGGAATCGGTCCGGCATTGGTCGGCGATGTTGAAATCAGCCTACGCGGGAAGACGATCAATTCCTCGAACGATCTCGATCAAATCATCATCGACACATTAGGGCCCGAACGGGCGTTCTCGTATGACACTTATAGAGCGCGAGATGTCTCAAAACAGGTCATCGCACCTGGGGAAACGGCGATCCTCTTTGGTGTTCCATGGACCGCAGATACGCGCGAATTTGTGAACGTGACCGCGTCAACGATCGAAGCGGGAGGATGCTTCTGCTCTGTCTATGACGATTGCTGGTCAGTCAAAATTGAGGACATTCCCGTGCCTACAGAGACATGCCGGTAAAAACCGCCTCCGTCGCGCCGTTTGAGGCCCTAATCGCGGCGTCGATCGATTGAAATATGATTGCGCGACACGCGTTTGGCATTGAGCAATTCCCGGTCTGCGGCGTCGACAATTTCTTCGATTGTCCGCGACTTTTTGAATTCACTCATCCCGCAAGAAAAGGTCACTGAATGCTCAGAGTCGCGCGATAATTGCTCGGAGATCTTGAGGTTTTCGAGCTGGTGTTTGATCGCCACCATGGACGTATAGGCGGTTTCCACCGACTGACCTGGAAAGATGATCGCAAACTCATCACCACCAATTCGAGCGACAAAGTCACGGTCTTCGATGTTTTTCACCATCAACCGCGCCATGTGCGACAGCACCTCATCGCCCATCGGATGACCGAACAGATCATTGATCTGTTTGAACTTATCCAGATCGAGCAACGCCAAGGTGAACGGCTCACCAGTGTCCTGAGCATTTGCGTAGATGTAGCTCAGACGCTCATTAAACGCGCGACGATTGGCAACATCAGTCAGCGCATCTGTCCGGCTTTGTTTTTTTATGACCTGAAACTCTTCATTGAGTTGGCGCACTTGTTCTTGCGACTTTTGCAATTCTTCAGACAGAGACGCCGCCATATCTGACATTTGCGCATTCGTGCTCATCAACTGTTCGAAGAGGGCGATGACATCTCGACGCTTTGGGCGTTGTGAGATCTTTGCGCCGACACCGTCAAGTTGTTGCTGAAAAACTTCCGTTTCTGAATTGGTTTTCGAGATTAATCCGGAGACATCGCTCAAAGAATCCTCGATCGCTTTGCTGACGCGTTCGCCGACGTCTTCGAATTTCGAACGCGAAAGGTGAGCATCGTAAATATCATCGATCTGTTCGCGGCCAATTTTTCCGCTTGTTTCAAGGATCGCATCAACTTCTTTTGTCACCGCTTCCGGCGTGTTGGACGCGTAAGCAAACCAAAGTGAGTACGCCGTCGGCACGGGCGGCGTCTTGTGCTTTTCGATCAAGTCAAACGCTGCGCCCGCCAGCCGATAGGCGGCTGGATCGCGAATGTCTTCGACATTGTCCGTTTCCGGCGTTTGGTCTTCAGCCAAGTTCGACTTCATTTGGTTTGCTCTGCACTCATCAATTCTCTGATAAAGGCTCTACCAAAAGTTGTTTTCATTCAGATTAACCATGATGGATCAAATTTAATGTGAAAGGCTAGATTCAAGAAATGCGGACCCTGCGGGCAATACGTGCTTGCAACGAGGCATCCGCAACATCGCTTATCCAAACTGGCGAAAAGGCTGGCGACCCCTGCAGGATTCGAACCTGCGACCGTCCGATTAGAAGTCGGGTGCTCTATCCAACTGAGCTAAGGGGCCGTTTGAGCGCCTGCCTTAATCTGAAAGCAGGTAAATATAAAGCCGGGAAATGAGGCTTTGTCTGCATCCAACGGGGTGTTTCGCGGCATCTTATAAAATCAAACGACGGAGTCAGGGCCGTTCGGCGTTAAATCTCTATCACGCGTCGTGCGAGATCTCGGTGGTATTTGTATCGAGTGATTAAGCACTCGCGGATACCGTGCGTGAGAGACTGGGAGGACACAATGCAATCGAGCAAGATGAAGGTCATGGCGCAAAGCGCGGCTGTTGCGCTCATCCTTGGCGTCTCCGCCTGTGGAGGCGGCGGCAGCGGTGGTAGCGGCTCCGTCCCCGGAGGCGTTGGTACATCACCGCCGCCTCCCCCGTCACCGCCGCCCCCTCCTCCGCCACCCGTCGCGACCAGCACGGCTTTTGATACGCCGCAATCGACCTCTGAGTTCCTCAATCAAGCGACATTTGGACCAACCTCGGAAGATATCTCTCAGCTCACCGGAACATCGCCATCAGACTGGTTTCTGGCCGAGCTGAATAAGCCCGCCAGTCTCAATTTGACGTATGTTTTGACCGAAATATCGGCGCCCGATGCTCGCGATGATGAGGGACAGCTGAGCTATGAAAAGCGTAACACGCCGACCTTTTCGTTTTGGATCAACGCGATTGAGGGTGACGATCAGCTGCGCCAGCGGATGGCCTTTGCCCTCTCGCAGATTTTGGTGATCTCTCACGCCGAGGGCAATTTCTTGTTCGAGGTGCCGAACACGGTGGCGCATTATCAAGATATCCTCGTGACCAACGCGTTCGGCAATTATCGCGACCTCCTTGAGGAGGTGACCTATTCCCCGGCTATGGGGGAATATCTGACCTATTTGCAAAACACTAAGGGTGATCCCGACACTGGTCGCATGCCGGACGAGAATTATGCGCGCGAAGTCATGCAACTCTTCTCAATCGGCCTTGTTGAGTTGGAGCAAAATGGCAATGAGGTCATGCAGAATGGCACGCCGGTTGAGATCTATACCAACACCGATGTGACTGGGCTGGCGCGCGTTTTCACAGGTTTGAGCCTGAGTGGGGGTGAGTTTTGGTTCGATTTCAGGACATTGCCTGACGATGCATTGCACACGCCTATGCAGGCCTATCCAGAGTGGCATTCCGAGCTTGCCAAGAGTTTCCTAGGCACAACGATCCCGGCTGGGACTGGACCAGAAGAGAGCATCGATATTGCCTTGGATGGGCTCGTCGATCATCCCAACACACCGCCCTTCATCGCACGGCAAATCATTCAACGGTTCGTCACGAGCCACCCTGAACCTGATTATATTGAGCGGGTCGCGGACGCCTTTGCCATAGGTGTCTTCACCCTGCCGAATGGATCGAGTGTTGGTGCGGGCAGACGCGGGGACTTAACAGCCACGATTGCCGCAGTTCTGTTCGACCCGGACGCGCGTAGTGAGGCGACACGAGACGAGGACGCGTTCGGCAAGGTGCGCGAACCCGTCCTGCGGTTTATTCAATGGGCTCGGGCTTTTGACGCTGGAACCGTCACACCAGAGCTGACTTTCCCACTCTACAATACGACGTTTGGTGGCGGATTGGCCCAAGCGCCTTACAAGTCACCATCGGTGTTTAACTTTTATCGCCCCGGCTATGTCGCTCCCGGAACAGAAACGGGCGCGGCCGGACTAACCATGCCGGAACTGCAATTGGTCAATGCAAACTCGATCGCGAACTTTGCGAACTTTATGACTTATTTCGTCTTTGCATTCGCCGCCAATGATCCCGACGCGCCTGAGGCGACAAGCTTTATTCCGAACTATAGTGAAGAACTTGCGCTCGCAGATAATCCGGCCGCTTTGATCGATCATCTCGATCTGTTGCTCAATTTCGGCACGACGAGCGCTGAAACAAAGGCGACGATTGTCACGTTTTTGCACGACATTCCGCTCGAGGATCCGAACGACCCTGATTATAGCGGTCCATTTTTGAGGACCGGCCTCGCCGTTTTGATGATGATGACCTCACCAGATTACACGGTTCAGCGATAGGAGGGCCGAAATGAAACCAACAAGACGAACCTTCCTCACCGGCGCAAGCGCGCTTAGCGCCGCCACCCTCACCGGGCTCGGCAGTTCTTTGTCGGCGTTTCAGGCAAGCGCAGCCGAAACATCGGGTTATAAAGCCATCGTTTGCTTGTTCTTTCTCGGTGGGCTCGATGGTCACGACACCGTTCTGCCCTATGACCAAGCGTCTTATGATCGCTACGCGACGATCCGGGCATCATTGATGTCACAATACGCCAATATGGCGGGCGGCTCGACCCGGGCACGTGACCGGCTCTTGGCCTTAGCACCCAGCAATGCCGCTGATTTTGGCGGACGGTCATTCGCTCTACCAGAGGAACTCAGTGGCATAAAAGGGCTGTTCGACGCTGGCGATGCAGCGATTGTCGGAAATGTCGGACCACTGCTTCAGCCTTTGACCCGCGAGCAATTTGAAAATGAAAGCGTTCCGCAACCCAAACGCCTATTTTCACACAATGATCAGCAGTCGACATGGATGTCGAGCCAGCCCGAGGGGGCTCAGTTCGGCTGGGGGGGACGATTCGCCGATGCTGCACTCGCCTCCGGCGCCAACGCAACCAACCGCGAATTCACGACGATTACGAGCCTCGGCAATGAGCTGTTCCTGACGGGTGCCAACGCCCTGCCCTATCAGATCGGGTTGGATGGCGCGCCAGAAGTCGACGCTTTAAACTTCTTCGCAGATGGGCGTGGCACCGAGGCCGGCGATGCGATCTATGATAAGCTTCGTGACCATTTCGAAGCGATGGATTTTCAAAGCTCAAATCTGATTGACCGGGATGTATCTAATGCGATGCGCACGGCGCTCACGACCAATGAAACATTCAATCAAGCCTTTGAAACCGTTCAACCTTTCGCAACGCAGTTCCCTCCCAACTTTCTTGGACAGCAATTGCAAGCGATTGCGAACACGATCGCGATCCGAGATGCTCTGTTGGTCAATCGCCAGGTCTTTTTCGTGGCCATTGGCGGGTTCGATACGCATTCAAACCAAGTCAATGATCTACCGGCCCTGCAACGTGAGATCGATGGAGGGGTCGTGGCCTTCTTCCAAGCCATGCAAGAGCTTGGGCTCGGCAGCGATGTCACACTGTTCACAGCCTCAGATTTCGGGCGAACGCTTGCCATCAATGGCGATGGCACCGATCATGGCTGGGGCAGCCATCACTTCGTCATCGGAGAAGCCGTCCAAGGCGGCCGCATCTATGGCGACATTCCACCTTATGATTTCGGCCATGATCAGGATGCTGGCAGCGGACGGCTTATCCCGACCACATCGGTCGAGCAGTTTGCTGAACCGCTTGGGCGGTGGTTTGGGTTGAGTGATAGTGAAATCGCCGCAGCGCTGCCGAACTTGTCGAACTTTGGCGCTGGCCCCGCCTTCGTTTAGTGCGTCCAGGGCTGTTTGCGCTTGGCTGAGAAATTCTCAGAGTAGGACTTCGCGATGCGCTTGGTTTCACGCGGCTCTTCGACGATGAACGTCAACTCTTCGCGCTTTGCATAAGCGATGGCTTGTTCGCGGCTGTCGAAGTGAAGCCGGACCTGACCGGTTGTGTCATCAATGCTGGTCCAGCCCATAACAGGATCGCTGGACCGACGGGCTCCGGAGACGAATTCTAACACCCATTCTTTTGTATTGCCGCGGCCAGACTGCATGGCGGTCTTCGCTGGCTTATAGATACGGGCATCCATTTGACCATCTCCCAAAGAAGAAACTGGTCGGAGCGATAGGATTCGAACCTACGACCCTCTGGTCCCAAACCAGATGCGCTACCAGACTGCGCCACGCTCCGGCCTCCCGGTATACTGTCGGTTTTTGGGGTTTCAACCCTGTTTTTGCCGTCTTCGCAGTGTTCGGAATGTCGCATCTGCTCGGGCCGCAAGCTTCTCGCCGTCGATCAGTAAATCTGCAGAAACTTGAACCAAATCATGCTCATAGCTGAGCACGCGTGGATGGGCCTCCAGCCAAGCGTGCAATCGAACTGTCTCTAGGAAATGCAGTGTCAGCTTCAACGTGACCGACGCTTTTTGCGTTTTTGCCCATACCGCCCGCGCGAGTGCGCGATCCGCAAACGCACTGGCCATCCCGCCATGGAGAAAACCGAGCCCATTGCAATGCCGGTCCAGAACATAAAATCCGGAGCGAACGCGGGTCGCTTCCGTCGTCTCAAAAACGGGACCATTGTGATTGCTGAAAAGACCGCGAGAGTCCGAAAGGGTAAAACCGTCCGGCACGACTAAGTGCGTTGGAAGGTCTTCTTCTCTCATATCCGATCTAGTCTGCCGCAGGTGCGGGATCGACATTTCCGAACAATGGATGCTGAACAACATCGCCAGGCTGAATATTAAGGTCCGCCGCTAGCCCGCCATTTAACTCCAACACGGCGCGCACCGGCACGCCAGGAGAAATTGTCCGCAATGATCCGGGCACCGTGTTGCGG
>JBCBQS010000034.1:0-16552 GCA_039820085.1 Pseudomonadota bacterium | reverse complement strand
CCGAGCCCGCCACACAAGCTGCGGCCTTGCAGATTGACCGATCGGCCATCTCGCGCCGCATCGCTGGCGTCCGAACCGCTCACCGTCGATGGCAATATCTCCGCGAGAACCATTGCAATCGTTTGCAAGCTATCAATTTCATCGTCTTGATAGATCCGTTCGGTCCGGTTTTGGACCGTCAAAACCCCCTCAACACGACCGCCTTTCAGAATCGGGACGCCAAGAAACGCATGATACGGATCTTCGCCGGTTTCCGGCCGATAGGAGAAGGCAGAATGGCGCGGCGCATCTTGGATCGATAGCGGTTGAGCGGTTTGAGCGATCTGGCCGACCAAGCCTTCATCAATCGCCAAAAAGGTCCGATTGATCGCATCTTGCCGGAGCCCTTCTGTTGCGATCAGTTCCATTCTGTCATCGTCGGTGCGGCGATAGATCGAGCAGACATCGGCAACCATGGTTCCGGCAATCAAGCGGACAACATTGGTCAGTCGCGCGGTCGTATCGGCTTCAGCCGCCATGACCGATCGCAGGCGGTTCATCAATAACCGGGGGATAGAGAAGCTATCAGGCATGCCTGGGCTCAGTTGCCGCTTTCACCTAGCTTGCGTCAAGGTCAAACGCGGTATGAAGCGCGCGAACCGCGAGTTCGGTATAATCGGTATCGATCAACACAGAAATCTTGATTTCAGACGTCGAAATCACGTCAATATTGATGTTTTTTGAGGCCAGCGCATCAAACATGGTTTCGGCCACACCGGTGTGAGATTTCATACCCACGCCGACAACCGAGACTTTCGCGACGTCGCGGCTGACATCCATATTGTCAAACCGGACAGATTCTCGGTTGGCATCCAAGACCCGTTGAGCCTTCTCGCTGTCGCCGCTTGTGCAGGTAAAGACCATGTTCGCGCGCCCTTCGCCGCGGGCATTGGCTTGAACGATCATGTCGACATTCACACCCTCGCGCGCCATCAGCGCAAACAAACTGGCCGACGTCCCAGGTTTGTCTTCCATGCCATAAAGCGTGATTTTTGCTTCGTCCCGCGAATAGGTAACGCCGTTTACAACCTGTTTTTCCACGATCTCATCCTCATTACAGATCCAAGTCCCCGGGTTTTCATCCTCTGGCCCAGAAAAACTGGACAGCACCCGAAGTGGCACTTGATGGTTCATTGCGAGCTCAACCGAGCGGGTTTGCAGTACTTTTGCGCCTAAAGAGGCCATTTCGAGCATTTCTTCATATGACACCCGCGCCAAGCGCTGTGCTTGTGGCACAATCCGCGGATCTGTGGTGTAGACGCCGTCGACGTCTGTATAGATATCACACGGGACAGACCCGAGTGCGGCGGCGACCGCAACGGCGGTCGTATCTGACCCGCCGCGACCGAGCGTCGACACCCGGCCTTCCTGGGTTACACCTTGAAAGCCTGCGATTACGGCAATCTCACCGCGATCAATCGCGGCGCCGAGGCCGCTATCCTCGTCAAAGCCATCAATCCGCGCCGACCCATGCCCTTCGCGCGTGTGCATGCGCATTTGCCAGCCGAGCCAGCTGCGCGCGTTTAAGCCACGTTTGCGTAAAGACAGAGCGAGCAAACCGCTCGTCACCTGTTCGCCAGACGCGACCACGACATCATACTCATCATCGAACGCGTCACCGATCACGTCATCGCCAGCTGCACCTTTGGCGAGTGCGACCAATTTGTTCGTTTCACCTGACATCGCGGAGACAATGACGGCGAGTTTTTCGCCTTTTGCGGCGCGATGCGCAACAATATCAGCCACATGCGAAATGCGGTCGAGATCGGCGACGGATGTTCCGCCAAATTTCAGTACAGTGCGCGCCATTGCCGCCTCGTCAAAACAACCCATCTGCGATCAAGTAAACAGGCGCTTCCTTATAGGGCTCAGCGCGACTTCGCAATTAGGATTGCTAAACAGATGACAGCTGCAGCGACAAAGACTGAAACACCCTTGCATCGCCCGAGTATCGACCCGAGTGAGGTCGCGAAATTCACTGCGATGGCCGCCGAATGGTGGGACCCAAAGGGGAAGTTCAAACCCCTGCATAAATTCAACCCGGTGCGGCTTGGATTCATTCGCGACACGGTTGAAGCGCACTTTGGCTTAGACGCGGACGCGAAGCGCCCGTTTGACGGCTTGCGTATCCTCGATATTGGCTGTGGCGGTGGTCTGGTCAGCGAGCCGATGACTCGCCTCGGGGGGGCTGTAACCGCCGTAGATGCGAGCGAAGCGAATATCAAAACCGCCATGACCCATGCCGAACAGGGCGGTCTTTCAATCGATTTTCGGGCCGGAACGGTCGAAGAGCTTATCGCTGGCGACGAACCGCCTTTTGACGTCGTGCTCAATCTCGAAGTGGTCGAGCATGTCGCCGATCCACATCAGTTTCTGGTCGATTGCGCCAGCCTGGTAAAGCCGGGCGGTTTGATGATCGTCGCGACGCTTAATCGGACGGCCAAAGCCTTTGCATTGGCGATTGTTGGGGCTGAGTATGTGCTTGGCTGGTTGCCGCGCGGCACCCACGAGTTTGAGAAATTCCTGCGCCCGACAGAGATTGAAACGCCGCTTCGCTCGGCCGGGTTAGACGTTGATCCGCCCCAAGGCGTGAGCTTCAACCCAATCGCCGATCAATGGCGTTTGTCTGGCGACCACAAAGTCAATTACATGATGGTGTCTCGCCGCCCAGCAGACTAGCGCGATCCTATTGGACGGGAACAACGTCCATGAGTTCGACCTCGAAATTCAACGCCGCATTGGGCGGGATTGGACCATTGCCTGTCGGGCCATAGGCAAGATTACCAGGCACGTGCACAAGCCAGCGATCGCCAGGCTTCATCAGTTGAAGTGCTTCAACCCAACCCGGAATGACCCGATTGGCAGGAAAAATCGCCGCTTCACCGCGATCAAAGGCACTGTCAAACACGTCTCCGCCCTGATCAAAGCGGCCTTCATAGAACACCACAACACGGTCAGATCCTTGCGGGCTGATCCCGGTCTCATCGCCGCTTGCAAGCACGACATATTCAAGGCCAGAGCCGGTTTTCACAATGTCTGGTAGATCGGAATTCCAAGGCGTATAGGTTTCCCAGGCTTCGGTATCAATCGGGCGCGCTTCTGGTCCCTTTGTCACTTGTTTTAGCTCGACCCGGAAAATCAAATCATCGCCAGGCTTAATCTTGCCGCCGGGACGGGGCCGGTCGCCATAACCAAGCTCGGTCGGAATGTAGAACACAAATTCATCGCCAACGGACATCAGCTGCAAGCCTTCAGTCCACCCTGAGATGACTTGCCCAACACCGAACGTCGCGGTTGAGCCGCGCTCATACGAACTATCGAACACCGTGCCATCGACGAGGCGCCCATCATACATAACCGTCACTTCATCGCGCGGTCCGGGTGTCAGCCCGCCTTCATCGCCTTCGCGCACAACGACATATTGCAAGCCACTCTCGGTGGTTTGAATGCCATCGCGGTCAGCATCCCAAGGGATAAAAGTGCTTAAAGGATCGTTCGGGTCCATGGGTCGGTCTCCACCACAAGCTGCGAGAATCAAGCCGCCGAGGGCAAGGATGAGTGTACGCAAGGTCAATATACTCCAGAGGCTAGGTCTGACGCTGTCTATGCGGGATAGGACGCGCTGTCACCTGAACAAAATGGACTAGCCGCGTCGCTTGTCCACTGCGAAATGTAGCCAAGTGAAAAGATCAATTGGTTCGTGGCGGATAACCGGCCAGGCCAAGCGCATCGATGACCTCTTGCGTGTGCTGCGCATCGCGCGTCTCCATGAGGATATCAAACTCTGCGCCTTTCGCAGGCACATCGAGCGCAATGCGATTATGGGTGACCTCGACAATGTTTGCCCCTGCATCCCCAATGACTTTGGACACCAGCGCTAAGAGCCCAGGTCGATCATCACCAATGATGCGAATGTTGACCAATCGATTGTCCCGCACCAAAGCGCGCGTCAGGACCGATGCGAGCAGGCGTGAATCGATATTCCCGCCGCATAAGACCAAGCCGACGCGGCGACCAGCAAACTTGGCCGGGTGCGCCAGCATTGCCGCCAATCCCGCCGCTCCGGCGCCTTCTGCGACAGTTTTCTCGATATCAGCGAACATCGTGATGGCGCGCTCAATATGTTCTTCTTCGACCAACACAACATCATCAACGAGCGACCGAACGACCTGTTCGGTTAAGTGACCCACGTCTTTCACCGCGATCCCCTCAGCGATCGACGCGCCTCCGGTTTGCGGCTCGCGGCCTTCAAGGCGCGCCCGCATGCCAGCATACATGGACGCTTCAACACCGACGACGCGAATGAACCGATTATGATCCTTGGCCGCAGTCGCCATACCGGAGATTAAGCCGCCGCCCCCGATCGGAATGACTAATGTGTCGAGGTCTGGTTTGTCTTCCAGCATTTCCAGCGCAATCGTGCCCTGCCCGGCCATAATGTCAGGATCATCAAACGGGTGAATCCAAGTCAGCCCTTCTTGCTGTTGGAGGCTTAGAGCATAGGCTTTGGCTTCATCGAAGGTTTGGCCCTCCAAAACGACCCGCGCCCCAAACGCTCGCGTATGTTCGACTTTGTTGAAAGGGGTCGTGACAGGCATGACAATGGTCACTGGCACGTCGAGACGCCGTCCATGATAGGCGACCCCTTGCGCATGATTGCCCGCCGACGCTGCGACGACGCCGACCTCTTTTTGATCATCGGTCAGACGGGCCAGCTTGTTGAGCGCCCCGCGCTCTTTGAATGCTGCTGTGAATTGCAGGTTCTCAAACTTCACCCAGACCTCCGCCCCGGTAATCTCCGACAGCGTCTTAGAATGGCGCATGGGCGTGCGCTCAATCTGGCCGTCAAGGATCTTGGCAGCCTCTTGAACATCTTCAATGGAGATCGGCAAACGGTCGGTCATGGTCTCAGTCTTCAATTCATCAGCGCGCACTCCTAGAGCGACCGCTGAAAAATTGAAAGCTTCCATTCTGCAAACACTCGCACTAGCAGAGCGGTGATGAGCAAACAGACAGCAGATTTGGTTGTGGTCGGCGTGATCCTTGGCGCCCATGGCGTGCGCGGCGATGTGCGGGTGAAAAGCTTCACTGCCGAGCCCGAGGCGATTTTTGACTATGCGCCCTTCTTGGATGAGTCCGATGCTGTTTTAATCGATCCCACCAGCGCGCGTCCGGCAAAAGATCACTTCATCGTCACGCCGCGAACGCCGCGACAGAAAGAAGAATGGGATGGGTTGAAAGGCACGAAACTGTTCGTGCCTCGCACCGTCCTGCCAGACCCCGGAGACGATGAGTTTTACGTCGAAGACCTTGTTGGTTTGGACGTGTTTGGTGGCGGTGAGGCAAAAATCGGGCGCGTCAAAGCCGTCTTAAATCACGGTGCTGGAGATCTGATCGAGATTACAACGCCAGACCGAAACAAACCGGTCCTCATTCCCTTTACACTGGTTGATGTGCCGGTGGTCGATTTGGCGCTCGGTCGGATCATTGTCTCAGATTTTGACACGTGGGCGGATGAAAGCAAACCCCAAGACGCGCGCGATTAGCTTTTAATCGGCAAATGCGGTGGCCGCGCCAGATTCGGCGAGAAAGTCGCTCAGTCCGGGCGCCTCTTTTGCGCTTTGCACCGCGGTCGTTACGGCTTTGAAGGCTCGCGCCGCATAATGCTGGGTGATTTGCTCGTAGACTTTGCCATCCAGTTTCAATGACACACGCTCCGCCTGTGCCTGAGCCGCATCCATATTGGCGCGTGCCCAGGGCAGATAAGTCGCGGCAACTTCGTCTTTGAACAGAGCCAAGAGTGTCGGCCGAATCTCATCGAGCGATTTGAACGGTCCGCCCGCGGTCGGCGTGTCCATAAACTCACTCCAAGCGGTGACAAAAGGCGCATTGGCGCGCAGCCAATCGCCAGGTGTTGGGTCCATGAGGAGCTGCGCAACTTGACCGGCGATCGCAAAATCAGCCGCAGAAGGCCGCCCTCCGAACAAGAACAGGCTCTGCTCAAGATGCGTGTTGAGCAATGTAAAGAACCGCTCAAAGCTGGGTTTCAGAGTTTTCTCATTCTTTTTCTCAATGCCAACCAGCGGCAGTCGGTCACGCATCCGCTTGATGATTTGATCCCGCGTTTTTTTCTTTGCGCGCGGCAGCTCGCCGTCGAGAATTTGTTCCATGGTTCGTTCACCGGCGAGATCACGGTCTGGCTTTTGGCCCCATCGGTTGAAGAACATCAGCTTATTGAGCCACTCATCGGCATAGTCTTCGAGGATGAGGGCAAGCGCCGCACAGGCTGGATCTTCCGGGACGGCAGAAGGATTTGCGTGATCGGCCTCAACCGTCGCCAAGATACTGGTTGAATCTTGGTTCGCAGGACGGGTCGGCGACAGAAGCAAAGGAACGGTCGGCACACGCGCCAGGGCAGCAAATTCTTCATCGGTCGATTTAGACCGCCCGATCCACTCAAAATCGACGCCTTTATACCTTAGGAAGGAGCGGACTTTGACAGAGTATGGAGAGGTTTCAGCCCCGAACAGGCGGTATGCGGTCATAATGATGTCTTTCCGAGTTTGGCGCGTGATTTAAGGCACGCCTCACCGAATGCCAAGTCGGAATAAGCGGCAGCGCGATAAGCCTTCATCGCGCTGCCAGTGTTTCAAGTGCCTTAAGCTGGCTTCACAAATTTCAGCGTCATACGATTTGACTCGCCAATCGCTTCCATTGCCGCACGTTCAGGTGTGCCGTCTTCGGTCCCACTAAGAGAGGGTGGCAACCGCCAAACGAAATCCTCATTGCTCGGGACATCGTCGGCATTGGCGTTGATGTCGGAAGAAGCTGCAAGCTCAAATCCAGCGGCTTCGAACGCAGCAATCACGGCAGATTCCTTCAAATAGCCATTCGCGCCCGTCGCCCATTCATCGCTATTGCCCTCTGGTCCTGAGTGTTGAACCACACCAACCACGCCGCCGGGCTTCAACACACGATAGGTCTCGGCCAGCGTATCGCCCATGAAGTCATTCTCTTCGCTGGTGAAGCGATTGAGATTGTGAAGTGCGCGAATGAACAAGACCGCATCGACTTGACCGCTCGCATCTTCTGGCATGGCTGTCAGAACGGTTGAGCCAATCGCTGCTCCGTCCACGCCCCATTCAGCGGCTTGGGTCGGCCAATTGGCAGTCGCTTCAACGCGCCCGGCCGCCCACTCTTCGCCAAATCCGAACATCGGCCAGAGATTGTCCGGGTAATGCGCCCCGATCAATGTGCCCTCTTCGCCGAGATAGCTGATGAGTATTTTCGAGTACCAACCACCGCCTGGCAGAGCTTCTGCAACGGTCATCCCAGGCTCAATGCCAAAGAACGCCATGGTTTCGGCGGGGTTCCTAGCACCATAGCGCGCTTGAACCGTGTCTGGCTGCGCCGCGAGAACGGTTGCAAGCGTTGCTTGCGACGTCATTTCTTTGGCGTCTTCTTTTACCTCTTGAACCATCGTCTCGGCGGTTTCTGTCGCCTCTTCTACGACGGTTTCAACCGCCTCCGTGGTCTCCTCAGTCGCCGCTGTTTCCGTCCCCAAGGCATCTTGGATTGCGACGCAGCCGCTGAGAATGACTGCCGCTGCTATGCCGGCACCGGCCAATGAAGTTCTTGATTTTAGGATTGGTTTCATCACCAACGCCTCCCTTCTGAGATTTGAACCGTCGTCCTAACGCAGAAGAACTCGCCTGTCGCGTGTATACCGCGAAAGCGCCAAAAAACCTGTTCACAGAATCGTGAGCGAGATCCCATGCTTCCCTTGGGCCGCGGGTTTGCAGAGATGGTCGCGCCAATTAGAGACAGAGCAATGGAGGCGCATATGGACCCATTGGCACAAATCGCTGAGTCGCAACCTTACTCGAAATTGCTCGGCATAAAATTGCTTGAAGCGACCAAAGACAAAGTCGTCGGCGAACTGTTGATCCGCGACGACCTTTGTACGGCAGGCGGAACGATGCATGGCGGCTGCATGATGAGTTTTTGCGATGTGTTGGGCGCAACAGGGGCCTGGCTCGCGATTCCTGAGGGGGCCAAGGGAACGACCACGATTGACAGCAATACATCTTTTTTGAGTGGACCTCCTGCAGGGACATTGGTGACAGGCGTCTCATTGCCGGTTCGGATCGGCCGTCGGTTGTCGGTTTGGCAAACCGAAGTCACCGACCCCGCTGGCAAGAAAGTTTGCCTGGTGACGCAGACACAGCTGGTTTTGTAGCGCGCGCGGCAGCTTGTAAATTGACGCGGTAGACCCCGGCATTTACCCCGCTGAATCATTGGGTCCTGTGAGGAAGTCTTTGGATGAGCAAAACAGTCTTTGTGACAGGCGGTGCTGGCTATGTCGGAAGCCATTGCGCCAAAGCCTTTGCGCAAGAAGGCTGGACGGTGGTCACGTATGATAATCTGTCGCGCGGGCATCGAGACTTGGTCAAATGGGGCGACCTGATCGAGGGCGATATCCTCGATGCTGAGGCGCTCAGCGCCGCCCTGACCGAGGTTCAACCCGATGCGGTCGCCCATTTTGCAGCTTTGGCCTATGTCGGAGAGTCGATCGCCGCGCCTGAGATTTACTATCGCAACAATGTCAGTGGCACGCTGACCCTGCTCGATGCAATGCGTACGGCCAATGTCCGCCACATGCTGTTTTCATCCTCCTGCGCGACCTATGGGTTGAGCGCTGATGTCATCACCGAAGCAACCCCGCAAAACCCGATCAATCCTTACGGGCAGAGCAAACTGATGTGCGAACAGATGATCCAGGATTATGGCGCCGCGCACGGCTTGAACTCGGTGATTTTGCGGTACTTTAACGCTTCTGGGTGCGACGCCGATGGCGAGACTGGCGAACGTCACGATCCCGAGACGCATGTCATTCCCCTCGCCATTCGCGGCGCGATGGATGGCACCTTTACCTTCAACATTCTCGGCGGCGACTATGACACGCCAGACGGCACGTGCGTGCGAGACTATGTGCACGTGACCGATCTGGCGGAAGCGCATCGGCGCGCGCTCGGTTATTTGTTTGAAGGCGGCAAGAGCGATGTCTTCAATCTCGGGACAGGTCAGGGCAATAGCGTGCTTGAGCTTGCAGATGCGGTCGCAAAAGTCGCGGGCAAACCGGTGCCCCGTGTGATGGCCGATCGACGCCCTGGCGACCCACCTCGCCTGGTTGCGAGCGCAGAGAAAGCCCATCGAGTTCTCGGATGGCAGCCACAGCATTCGGATCTCGATACCATCCTCAAGACCGCCTGGACATGGTTCCAAAGCGAGGCTGCCCGTGACCGAACCTAAAACCATCCTCGCGTATTGCGATAAGATGTTTACCCCGTCTGAGAGTTTCATTCCGCGCGGATACACAGCGTTTGAGCGACTGAAACCGGTCTATATCGGTCATACACTCAATGGCCCTATTCCCGAGGGCGCTGAGGCAATTGATCTCTCCACGTTGCATGGCGCAGGCGGAACGAGCGGATTTAAGCAATTTGGTTGGGTCTCTGGCGCGCTCGAAGCACGGTTGCGCGCGCTGAACCCCGTCGCCATTCATGCAAGCTTTGGCAAATCAGGGGCTTACGCGCTCCCCTTAGCGTGCAAACTCGGTCTCCCGCTCGCAGTCACCTATTATGGCGGCGACGCGACCAAGACATCCAACACTAAGAATTCGGTCGTGCGCGTCTATAATCGCCGCCGCCAAGCCCTTTGGGATGAAGCGGATCTGATTTTGCCATGTTCTGACTTCATCCGCCGAGAACTGCTCGCCAAAGGCGCACCGGACGGCAAAATGATCGTTCATCACAATACCGCTGACCCGGCAAAGTTTCAGCCAGGTGAGAAACAGAATCTATTGGTCTTTGCGGGGCGCTGGTCGCCGAAGAAAGGGATCGACACTTTGATCGAAGCCCTGACCAAACTTGGACCCGCCCTGAACGGATGGACGGTCCGCCTTTGCGGGAACAAACCCGCCGGTGAGCGCGATGGGTTCGAGCAAGGCTTACACAACCAGCTCGGGGCGTCCGGCGTCGACGTTGAGCTTGCCGGTTGGGTGCCGGCTGACGAGATGCCGAAACATTGGGCCGCCGCTAAGATCGCCTGTGTGCCTTCAAAACGCGCGCCCTCTGGTGATGCGGAAGGCTTACCTTTGGTCTGTATCGAAGCGATGCTGTCGGGGTGCGCGCTCGCCGCAACGCGCCATTCCGGCATCGTTGAGTGCGTTAAAGAGGGTGAGACTGGATATCTCTGCGACGAAGGCGATGCCGATGCTTTAGCCGAAAATCTCCGAAAAATGCTAACGGCACCAGATGAGACAGCACGCATGGGCGCAGCGGGCAAAGCCTTCGCTTTGGAGCGCTTTAACTTGCAAAAGCAAAGCCGAAAGCTGGAAGATCATTTGCTGCGGATCGCCGGATTATAGAGTTAGACGTTCTGTCGGCAGAGCGTGTCGCATAGCTGCCCGCGGAAATTGAAATCCAATGCAATTTCCACAACCCCAAGAATGTAGGAAGTAAAACCTAAAGCAGCGACACTGTTGCAAGTGTTGCAGATTTCGCAGCATTTATTGTGTTCAGATCATATGGGGATCTTGTATTGTGTCGTCGAGCGAGCGCAAAGAACGTGTCCTGAAGGCGTTGTATGCAGCGGCGTCCAACCCAAAAGAGCATGATACATTTACCCAAGAGTTCGACTCAGCCCTTGAAGAGCTTGATCGCCAAGAATTTGGGGCTTGGCTCGAGCCGCATGTCGAGACCGCCACATCGATTTTTGAGCAACTCAATTTCGCTGGCGTGCTGGAACCAACCTCGCATGGCATTGTGCAGAAATTTTCCGAACCGACCGCAATTGTTACGATAGCCGGTGACATCGTCGCCTCTAACGCAGGCTGGGAGGCGCTCAGCGCAAACAATCACCTCGATGAAATCACCGATATCGAGCAGGATCGCGCCGATATGCGCACGGCCTCTCAATCGCTGCACGCCATTTCAGAGGACCGCACCAAAATTGTCCGCCTGCGCGGGGCCGCACCAAGTTCTTCAATTCTAACCTTTCGCCGCTTGCCCGCGAGTGACGATCGATCGTCAAATGGCGGCAGCATTTTAGTGCGCAGTTTGGGGCTGTATTGGTCTGACCTGTTGCTGACCCTCATGCGCGAACAGTTTAAACTCACAGATGTCGAGCTGACTGTGTTCAAACAGATCGTGGACGGGCAATCCTTCGCCGATATCGCGGCCTCACTGGACCGCGGTCGAGAAACCGTAAAATCCCACGCGACGAGCATTTACGCCAAGCTCGACGTTTCCGGGCGCGAGGACTTGGTCCGCTTCACGCTTCAGCTTCAGAATCTGCTTGGGCAAAACCCGCGACAGTCGATGATCCAATCCAATGGGGCATCCCGCGGTGCCACGATCGAACTGGCGAGTAGTCAGCGCCTGTATTACGAAGAAAAAGGGGCACCATCGGGACGCCGGATTCTCTTCTTGCATGGCTTGTCGCTCGGGCACCATTTTTCCGAGGCGTTTGAAGCGGAGCTGGCCAAAGCAAACCTCACACTCCTGTGCATCGACCGGCCGGGCTATGGCCGATCAGATCCCCCCAAAAACTGGAAAAAAGGCCTAGAAGAGTGGATTGACCTTTTCCCCGACTTGATGCGTCGCTTTGGGTTAGAGCGCTCGCCAATCGTCACTCAGACGGGCGGCGTCATGCTCGCGAGCGCGGCAGCGGCGTATCATCCCAAACTGGTCTCAGGCATCTGCGCTTTTGCAGCGGGGATTCCGATTACGGATCGACACAATCTGTCGCAATATCCACCGCAAATCCGGATTGTCTCGCGCGCGGCGCGTCTTTCGCCGACGATTTTGCGCTTTCTCATCGCCAATGGCACCCAATACTTTCGGACCCCAGAAGGCCGCGACCGCATTATCGATCGATCCTATGCGATGAGCCCTGTAGATCGAGACGGGCTCCAGAATCCAAAAACCCGCGATCAAGTCCGCGCCAGCATCCAAATGATCGCCGATGGCGGGTTTGATGGATTCATTTCCGACAATTTGCACGTTTTTGGCGACTGGTCGCGTTTTCCAAAACGTGTGCGCTGTGAGATTGCGTACCTCAATGGGTCTGAGGACCCGGTCTGCCCGATCGCGTGGTCACGCGAGTTCGCCAAAGACGTTCCGAACATGACCGTGGCAGAGGCCGAAGGCGCTGGAAACCTAATGTTACATACCCATCCAGACCGCTGCATCGGCCATTTGGTTGCCTGTCTTGAACGATTTGACCAAAATAACCGGTAGCATCCCCCGCATGGGGGAAGCGCTTATCTTGGCGATCGGATTATTAACTTAATCATCATTTGCTTCAGCGCTCCTTTTTCCTTCTAACGCTGATCTTGAAACGCAGAGCGGGGGGACGCTCGCGGAGCCCGCAGTCCGATGCAGACGGACTGTGGGCCACTTTTTTTGCGCCCAGACAAAAAAAGGCCCCGGGCCAAACGACCCGGGGCGCTCCACATCATCCTGACCGAGACTTAGGCGGCGTCAGCACTGCCTTCGATCAATTTTGGCTTTCCGCCCTTCGACGGAGCACCAATCTCAATTTTGCGCGGCTTTTTCGCCTCTGGAAGCTCGCGCACCAGTTCAATTCGCAAGAGACCATTTTTCAGATTGGCCCCTGTGACAATGACATGGTCAGCCAATTGGAACCGGCGAAGGAACCCGCGCTCTGCGATTCCGCGGTGCAAGAATTGGCGCTCCTCGGCGTCTTCATTGCTCGCTTTGCGACCGGCGACGGTCAGCAAACCATCTTTGGTCTCAATATCGAGATCATCTTCGCCGAAGCCAGCGACTGCGATTTCAATTGCGAACTCGTCATCATCAACGCGTTCAATATTGTAAGGAGGATAGCCTTGTGCGCCATCAAGGCGCGCCGCGCTATCAATCATGTTGGCCATACGGTCGAAGCCAACCATGGTGCGATAAAGAGGGGTGAGATCAATCGTACTCATTGATACAGTCCTTTCATTAGCAACTGTGACCTCCGGCGATCATCAAAGCCGAGAGGGTAGAGGTTCGGAGCCTTCTGTATCCCCAGCCCGACCATCGGCACTGGCAGAAAATCCGGTCGCGACCCGCTTGGCAGCGCCGCAACATACGCTATGTGGAACCGCAAATCCTGTGATTCAACCCCCTAAGCGGAGCAAATGATGAAAACGAATTGGATGCTAGGAGCGAGCGCAGTCTTGCTGGTCGCGTGTTCAGGCGCAACGGACGCCCCGACCGAAGCCGTCGAAGCGGACACACCGCCGCCAGTCGCGGAGGTCGAAGCTGGCCCCCTGACTCTCGCGGATACGGTCGCTGGCGACTGGCGGAGCGACGATGAAAAAGCCAGAGATGCGTGGCGTAATCCGGCTGAAACGCTCGCATTCTTCGAGATAGAAGCCAGCGACACGGTCGTTGAAATCTGGCCAGGCGGCGGCTGGTACACGAATGTCCTTGCCCCTTACCTCGCCTCTGGCGATGGGCAGCTCATCGCTGCTGTTTGGGACGTCAATGCTATGGAAGGCGAACGACGCACACGCATTGAGCAACGCATTGCCGATTTTCAGGCCGTCTATGAAGCCGATGCCGATCTCTTCGGGACAATCGAATATAGCGCTTTTTCGGCTCAATCTGGTCCGCTGGCGACCGCAGACAGTGTCGATGCGGTCCTGACCTTCCGGAACGTGCACAATTGGATGGGCACCGACTATTCAGCAAAATTCTTCACTGACGCCTTTGCCGCCTTGAAGCCCGGCGGAACGCTCGGGGTGGTCGAGCACCGCCTGCCATCGAGCGCTGAACAAGATCCACGCGGCGCCACCGGCTATGTGCACGAAGACTTCGTCAAAGCCATGGCGGCTGCGGCAGGATTTGAGTTTGTCGAGGGCAGCGAAGTGAATGCAAACCCAGCCGACACTGCCGATCACCCATTCGGGGTCTGGACCCTCCCACCGGCAAGCCGCAGCACGGATCGTGAAGGCAACACGCCAGAAGGCTTTGTTGCTGAAGCCTATCTCGCGATTGGCGAGTCGGACCGCATGACGCTTAAATTCGTCAAACCATTAGAAGCGGTCGAGTAGGCGCTCTAAATATTCACGCTCGTCTTCATCGAGTGTTTCATCATAGCGGCGGCGCAATTCATCCAAGATATCCTTGGCGCGCTGCCGCTCCCCTGCATCGGGTATATCGACGCTATTGCTGTCATCGACCCCACCCATGGTCGACTGGCCGAATGGGTCCGCCGCCCCAGCGCTATCGCCCTGTGGCTCTCCAAGTCGTTCAGCTTGAGCCTGGTCGAGCGCTTCGGCGAGCCCTTCAGCGAGTTCGCGTAACTGACGGGTCGCCTGTTCCTGATTGCGGATCGCGCGGCTCTCATTGCCATCCTCGAGCGCATTTCCGGCGCGGCGCTGAGAGCGCTCAATAGCGTCAACCGTGTCGTCATCGAGAAGACCGCCCGCGCCCTCGCCTTCGCCATCTTCGCCAAGGCCTGCTTGGTTCTCAGCCAGCTCTTCGAGGCGATCCGCCAGTTCGCGCTGTCGCTCGGCCAAAGAGCGGCCATCATCGCTTCCCATCCAATCTGGGAATTCGCTGCCTGGACCATTGCCAATTTGGGGTTCACCGCCCGGTTGCGCTTCGCCTTGACCCGGGTTTTGTCCCTCTTGCTCACCGCGTTCACCGCGCTGCTCAGCCAAGGTTTCGTCGTTGAGCTCGCGTTGCTCTCGCAAAAGATCCGAAAGCTCGCGCATGGTCTCGCTCATCTCGCGCTCTTCTTCCGGAAGGTCTTCGCCTTCTTCCCCTTCGCCGCCCTCACCTGGCATGCCGGGGAAGCCTTCACCAGACCCTGAGCCTTGCTGGAATTCCAGATTTTCGAGCATATTGGTGATATCAGCAAGCAATTGACGGGCTTGGTCGGTCGCGCCTGTTTCGGTCAAGTCTTCAAGCGCGTCGAGCATATCGGAGAAGCCCTGTCCGCCAAGGCCAGATCCGCCGGGGCCCTCTGCGCTGTCTTCATTGCTCGGCGGCGCTTCGAGTCCATTTGCCAGCGCTTCGGCCATCTTCGCGGCGATATAGCGTTGGGCCGCTTGTTTGAACGCGTCCATCAAGCGCGCGATTTCTTCTTCGCTGGCGCCATCACGGAGGGCATCTTCGAGCGCTTTCTTAGCCGCCATCAAAGCCGCATAGGCATCGGCGGCTGATCCATATTCTGCGCGCAAGGCCAATGACCAGAGAAGCGGCTCAGTGGATTTTGCTTCGTCGGTCGAGATCGAGGCTTCGAGCGCATATCGCGCCGTCTCTAAGCCGGAATAAACCAGGACATCTTTGAAATAACGCGGTGCCTCATAGGTCACGGCCTCGAGCATGACAGCCCCGCGCTGAACCCCGGCTGGGGCTTGCTCTAAGCGTTGTGTCGCGGACACATAAAACGCGCCAGGGCGGGTCGAATCTGGGTCCACGACCACCTCAGGCTCGGTATAAGGATTGTCCTCGCGCAACACGGTGACACGGACGTCTTGGATCGCTTTTGCCAATGGCTGCAAGAGCAGTTTCTCGGGCAGCTTAAACGTATAGGGCTCGCTTTTGCCGATCTGCCCGGCTCCATCTGTCGCCACGAGCCACACTTCAACCTGATCGCCAGCCCAGCGGTTTCGGGTGAGGTCGAGCTTTGACTCTTCTTCCGCTTCGCGCGGGCTGATGCCGCCGAGCTCGACAGGAACTAAATCAGGTTCGCGGTCTTCATCGGCCGGCTTAATCGCAAATTCGAGGCGCGATACGCCGTAATCATCAAGGACTCTCCAGCTGAATTCCGTGCGATCCCCGTCGCCGAGAACCGGCATCTCTACAAACTCAACCTGTGGGACTTCGTCTGGTGATGCCAAGATCCGCCAGGATTTGCGCTCGCCCCACCAGCGGACAGAGATTGTGCTGTCGGCGGTGATCTCGGTCGTGATCTCGTACGCGCCATCAGGCGTCGCTTCAAACCGCGAGGTCGCGCGTCTATCGTTGGAAGCCACGCGCAGTTTCGGCGCGCTGGGCGCTTGCACCCTCAGCGTCATGATTGACCCTTGCGGGACCCGCGCTTCAGTTTGATCGGCCTTGAGGAAGAGCGGGGCGCGACCGGTATGCTCTGGCGGTGCGATCCAAGCTTCGATGCGAACATTTTCAGCGCCGAACAGGCTGCCAAAGTCAGGATCAAGCGCGTTCGATAACCGGGTCGGCGCTTGGCTCCAGTTCAAAGCCAGCACAACCGCCAAAAAGACCGGCAAGAAATAGCGCAGGCGCGCGGGATCGATTTGATTCCACACCGCTGTGAACCCCGGGACAGTCAAACGACGAATCGCATCGGTGAGACGGTTCTCATGCGCCCGCCACAATTGAATGCCTTCTTTTTCCGGGCGCGCCGGTCGGTCAGCAAGCGAGGCTAAGGGGCGAAGATCGGACTGCTGATCAAGGGCATCGATCGCTTCACT
>JBCBQS010000033.1:0-16644 GCA_039820085.1 Pseudomonadota bacterium | reverse complement strand
CAGACTGCAGTTCTCGCCGGCGACCGCGCCGCGGCGCAGCAGCGCTCGTCACCGCGGGTCCGAGATATTGCATCTTCACCGAGCGTTTCAATAAACGCGGTGTGCGTCTCTTCCTCGGAAGATGGAATATCTCGGACCCGCGGTGACGAGCGCTGCTGCGCCGCGGCGCGGTCGCCGGCGAGAACTGCAGTCTGACCGCCAAAGTCAAATTTGCGCGCCCGGCCGCCGAGCAGCTCCAGATAAACTTCGGCTAAGAGCTGACTGTCCAGAAGCGCACCGTGAAAGGTGCGCGCTTCTGAATTCACATCAAATCGCTTGCACAGCGCATCTAGGCTCGCAGGGGCGCCCGGATACTTTTTCCGGGCAATCGCAACCGTATCAACCCAGCGCGCTTCTGGAATCGGAGCCTTCCCGCAGCGCTCAAGTTCCATGTTTAAAAAGCCGCGATCGAACTTGGCATTGTGCGCGACTAAAATTGCATCGCCGATGAAGTCTAAAAATGCGTCGACGATTGTCGGGTGCTCGAATGAAGGTTGATCTTTGAGATCGTCATCCGTGATCCCGGTGATCCGGATCGTCGCATCAGACACTGAGCGGCCTGGATTGATGTAAGTTTGAAACGTCTTGCCTGTCGGCACGTGGTTGATCAGCTCAACCGCACCGAGTTCGATGATCCGGTCGTCTTTGTCCCAGTCGAGGCCGGTGGTTTCGGTATCGAATGCGATTTCACGAACTGTTTCCGTCATGATCCATTTCCAACGCGTTCAAAAGATTTGTAATGGCTTGAACGTGTGCGCGGGCGAAGTCAAAGCCAAAAGCGGTATTGATCACAAAGTCTGCGCGGGCGCGCTTGTCTGCATCGGACATTTGTTTGGCTTTGATTTGCTCGAATTGATCTTCTGACATCTCATTACGCGAGAGAACGCGCGCCCGTTGCACCGCTTCTGGTGCCGTCACCACCGCGACGTGGGTACAGCGCTGATCGCCGCCGGTTTCATAGAGCAGCGGGATATCGAGCACAGCAAACTTCGCCCCGCTGTCAAGCGCCGCTTCTCTGAAGTTCAATTGGCTCAAACCGACCAAAGGATGCACGATCGCTTCAAGATCTTTCATAGCGTCCGGGTCATTTACCACTTTTGCCCGAAGCGCTGCGCGGTCGATTCCCCCGTCTTTGACAATATCGCCAAACCGCTCGGACAAAGGTCCGACAGCCGCACCCCCAGGCAGATAAAGCTCATGCACTGCGGCGTCGGCATCATAGACCGGGATTTCCGCGTCGCGGAACATCTTGGCGGTTGTCGACTTGCCCATACCGATTGATCCGGTCAGTCCAAGGATGATCATGCTGCTGCCTCCAAGGCCAATCGACAGCGCCGTAACGCTGTCTCCATATCCGGTAATGTCTGAAACCAGATCTCGAAACTAAAGGCCGCTTGCGCAACCAACATGGTCAAACCATCGCGAGTCTCCCAGCCTTTATGCGCGGCATGATCGAGTTGAGGGGCTGAGATTTTACCGTAGGAAATATCGAAGAACAGCCGACCTCCGCCATCAGGGAGCTCGAAAATGTCGCCGCTATATCCCATGCTCGTTGTATTGATGACGATCGTTGCTTGATCAATATATTCTTTATGCTGATCTATTGGTCCGTGAGCTGTACTCTTTGAGCCGAGCATTTCTGCGAGGTCTTTGGCTTTTGAGCGTGTTCGGTTTAGAATCACGGTATCGACTCCTCGCTCGGACAAGGCGTAAACCAATGCCCGAGCCGACCCTCCGGCACCGAGAAGGACAACTTTATCAGTATGCGGATCGATAGTGCCAAGCGCCTCTAAGAAACCCGGCGTGTCTGTATTTTCAGCCGCCCAATCACCCTTTGTAAACGTGAGCGTATTCGCCGCGCCAATCTTAATTGCGCGGTTAGATTTGATCGCCGCCGCCTTCAGGGCTGCCGTCTTGTGTGGAAGCGTCACATTAACACCAATCACGTCTCTTTTGGCGAGCGTCGCCAAAGCAGTGGACAGTTCGCCATCGGCAACTTGCATCGCTTCATACGTTGCATTGATGCCAAGATCACGAAGCCAACCATTGTGAATCAGTGGAGACAGCGAGTGCGAAATAGGATCGCCAATGACACCCAGCAATTTCGTCATGTTTGCAACACGTCCCGGACGCGCAGATAATCAAGCAAAGGCAAAAGTGGGAGACCCAAGATGGAGAAATAGTCACCCTCAATCTTGGAGAAAATTTGCGAGCCCATCCCCTCAAGCTGATAAGCACCAACAGTACTCAAAAGAGCGTCGCCACACGCCTCAATATAAGCCTCAATAAATTGATCACTCAGTGTACGGACAGAAAGCTTTGGACGGGATAAGTGCCGCCAGACAGGAGCGCCATTTTCAGCCACAACAATGGCAGTCTCAAGCGTATGAACCTGCCCTGAGAGACGCCGCAAATGTCTTTTCGCTTGCGTCATATCCTTGGGTTTGTCGAATGCCTCGCCGCCTAAGCTCAACATTTGGTCCCCGCCAATCACGAGGCCGGCCTCGCGGCTCGAGACTTTTATCGCCTTCGCCTCGGCAAGTTGCATTGCTTGATCACGAACACTCATCCCTTCTGCGCGCAAGGCAAGTTTGAGTGTATCCTCGTCGACATTCGGCTTCACAGAACGTGCCGCGATGCCCGCGCCTTCAAGCAGCGCGCGGCGGCTCGCGCTTCCGGATGCTAAAATGACAGTCGCCATTACACGAAGCCTCGACGCTCGTTCAGCTTGTTTAAGATTGCCGCCGCCGTCTCCTCAACACTGCGCCGGGACACATCAATCACAGGCCATTTATTGCGCTGAAACAGGCGGCTCGCCTCCGTGACTTCGGCGCGGACCGCTTCCTCATCGACATAATCGGTCTTGGTTTTTTCGTTGAGGGACATCAGTCGCTGACTGCGAATTTGGAGCAATCGCTCAACCCCAATTTTCAACCCGACAACCATGGGTTCGCGTAACTCCTCGACCATTGACGGCAATGGGATCCCCGGAACGAGCGGAATATTTCCCGCTTTCACGCCGCGATTGGCAAGATAAACACATGTCGGCGTTTTCGAGGTGCGGCTCACCCCAAGCAAAACAACGTCGGCGCCAACGAGCCCGGGGACATTTTGGCCATCATCATGATTGAGCGCAAAATCGATCGCAGAAATCCGTTTGAAATAGTCATCGTTCAGGGCGTGCTGGCCCGCAATGCGTTCACTCGCGGCGATCCCGAGATGGCGCGACAGCATATGGATCGACGGATCCAAGACTGGGAGGGTTTGAATACCTCGCTGACGACAAAACTGCTCAAGTTTGCGGCGAAGGTTTTCATCCGAAATCGTATACCAGACGACGCCAGGGGCCGCTTCGATCTCAGCCATGACGCGATCCAGTTGGCGTTCTGAACGCACTAGATAGTAATTGTGCTCGAGCGGGATCGTTCGGTCGAATTGAGCAGCCGCCGCGCGCATGACAGCGTTTAGCGTTTCGCCGGTCGAATCCGAAACCAGATGAACGTTGAAATATATTGCGAGCCGCATGTCTCTCTTACCCTGTCTTCCCATTCCTCTGCCGGAGCCATTCAAATTCGACAAGCCCTGTGGATGCATTGTGGAAACACGGAGTGTCCAGAGAATCCGACTCTGAATTGCACACATGAACGAAATTGACTCGCCGCGTTGATATCCTGTTCCAAACAGGCGTCAGAAAGCACCGTTAACCAAAAATTTACCACTTTTTCAAATGGTTAACAAACGGTTAAACGTGCCTTAAACTGAGGATACACTGTGGAAAAAAGGGGGAGAAAACAGCCAATTGCAGTTTTTCCACGAGACTCGCGTCCTAATAATGATAAGGGCTTTTGAATGGTTTTTTGGGTTGGTGAGTATAATGACTTCTGAGCGCGCTTCACGGTTTCTAACAGTCTTACAGGGGAAACCTTCATCTCCAGTCCCAATTTGGATGATGCGACAAGCTGGGCGGCATCTGCCAGAATATTTGGAACTTCGGGCTCAAGCAAAGAACTTTCTCGACTTTTGCTATTCTCCTTCCATGGCGGCTGAAGCCACACTTCAACCGATTCGCCGATACGATATGGATGCCGCGATCCTATTTGCCGATATTTTGCTTATTCTCGATGCCATGGGTCTGGATGTCCGGTTCGAAAAAGGTGTCGGGCCGATCGTAGAGACGGTAGATACCGAAGCAGATCTCCACCGTACATCTGTCGAAACAGCAACGCAGCGCCTCTCCCCCGTCTATGAAACTGTCGAGCGCGTCCGAGGTCAGTTGCAAGACGATAAAGCTCTGATCGGTTTCTGCGGCGCGCCTTGGACAGTTGCCCTCTATGCCATCGAAGGGCGCGGTGGCACCGATAAAAGCTCAGCGCGCGCTTGGGCGTATACAAGGCCAGAATTGATGCAATCGCTGCTCGATCAACTGATTGAGATATCTGCGCATTATTTGGCTGCACAAGTCAAAGCGGGCGCTGACGCATTGATGATTTTTGAATCTTGGGCCGAAGGCTTGCCGTCAGATTTGTTCCAAACACTTGTGGTGGAGCCGAATGCGAAACTGGTCGCTCGGCTTCGCAGTCTTGGCGTGGCGGTTCCGATTATTGGATTTCCGCGCGGCGCTGCGACCATGATTGGGTCTTATGCAGACCAGGTCGAGGTCAATGGGATCGGGCTCGATACGGCGATCGATCCAGATTATGTCGTCAAAACCGTTCCCAATCATATCGCCGTGCAAGGCCATCTCGACCCGCTTCTTTTGATCGCTGGCGGGGCTGCGATGGATGCGCGTGTTCGCGAGATTTTGGAAACTTACAAAGACCGGCCACACATTTTCAATCTCGGACATGGTGTGCGACCTGAAACACCGATCCCTCACGTTGAGCGGGTTGTCGAACTTGTGCGCCAAGGCGTGTAAGTCATGTCGCTCTATCTTTGGGTCAAAGCGCTTCACATCATTTTTGTCATCGCATTGATGGCAGCGCTTCTCATTTATCCAAGATACAAACTCCACCAAATCAAATCGCAACCTGGTGAGGAATTGTTCGAGACGATGAAAGAGTCGTCCGATCGATTGCGCCGGATCATTCTCAACCCCTCTATTCTGATTGTTTGGGTTCTGGGGCTGACAATGATCGCGCTGAATCAGAGCCTGCTCACGATGGGATGGATGCACACCAAGCTTCTATTGGTTTTGATATTGAGCGGGGTGCACGGCTATTTCATTTCAATGGGGAAGAAGATCGATCGCGGCGAGCTCGCGCCAACGTCGAAAAGGCTCAAAATGCTCAATGAGCTGCCATTTATCATCATGATCTTCGTGGTTCTCTTGGCCGTGCTTAAGCCGTTTTGAGCTTGAACAGTCTGCCCTCTTGACCAAAGGGCAGCTTCTGCGCATATGACAGTCAAGTCGCCGTCCGGCGCACCGGCCCGCCTTGGGTCACGTTTTTCCCAACTAAATTCTGGAAACCGGCACCGCATGCCTGATACTGCACCTGAAATTGATCTCCCGTCCCAAGTTTATCTTCGTGAATTGAAAGAAAAGTCTCCGACCGAGCTTTTAGCCTATGCTGAAATGCTCGATGTTGAGAACGCATCTTCGCTTCGAACGCAGGATATGCTGTTCGCCATTTTGAAAGAGTTGGCTGAGCAAGAAGTTGAGATTATTGGCCGCGGTGTGGTTGAGGTTTTGCAAGACGGGTTTGGGTTTTTGCGCTCGCCCGAGTCGAACTATCTCGCGGGTCCCGACGATATTTATGTCAGCCCAAAGGTTTTGAAGAAAGCGGGCCTCAAGACCGGGGATACGATTGAGGGCCCGATCGCGGAGCCTGGCGAAAATGAGCGTTACTTTGCGTTGACTGACGTGAGCTCAATCAATTTCGAAGACCCTGAAAAAGCCCGCCAGAAAGTTCACTTCGACAATCTCACACCGCTTTATCCAGAAGAACGCCTTCTCATGGAAGGTCAGGATCCGACAAAGAAAGATCGCTCAGGTCGTGTGATCGATATTGTGTCGCCCATCGGGAAAGGTCAGCGGGCCTTGATCGTGGCGCCGCCAAGAACCGGTAAGACCGTTCTGCTTCAGAACATTGCTGCATCGATCGAAGAAAATCACCCAGAATGCTATCTCATCGTTCTGCTCATTGACGAACGCCCAGAAGAGGTGACTGACATGAAGCGGTCGGTCAAAGGCGAAGTCATTTCGTCGACCTTTGATGAGCCAGCGACCCGCCACGTTGCGGTCGCAGAAATGGTTATCGAAAAAGCGAAACGCCTGGTAGAGCATGGCCGCGATGTTGTGATCTTGCTTGACTCAATTACCCGCCTCGGTCGCGCCTATAATACATCGGTGCCAAGTTCCGGTAAGGTATTGACTGGTGGTGTCGATGCAAATGCGCTGCAACGTCCAAAACGGTTTTTCGGTGCGGCACGGAATGTTGAACATGGCGGCTCGCTGACAATTGTCGCAACGGCATTGATCGATACCGGGTCGCGCATGGATGAGGTTATCTTTGAAGAGTTCAAAGGCACCGGTAACTCTGAGATCGTTCTTGATCGCAAGGTCGCTGATAAACGAACCTTCCCAGCCATCGATATCATGAAGTCAGGCACCCGGAAGGAAGAGCTGATTACCGACAAAGCGCAACTTCAGAAAATCTATGTGCTTCGCCGGATTCTCAATCCGATGGGAACCGCTGACGCGATTGATTTCCTGCTCGACAAACTGAAGCAGACCAAAACAAATGACGAGTTCTTCGAGGCGATGAAGAACTAGGCATGGCCGTCCGTCGGGACACGATTTGCGCGTTAGCGAGCGGGCCCCCGCCCTCGGCGATCTCGGTGATCCGTGTTTCAGGTCCTGACACGCGCAGTATTATCCGGTCCTGCTTGTCAGTCGAAACACTGAGACCGCGCCATGCGCACCTTGTCGATATCGTAGCAAGCGACGGCGCGCTGATCGATACCGGCCTCGCCACTTACATGGCAGAACCGGCGAGTTATACCGGTGAAGACACACTCGAAATCTCAATTCATGGTGGGCGAATTGTAACCGAGCTCACGCTGAAGAGCCTCATAGAAAATGGCGCGCGCTTGGCAGAGCCTGGTGAGTTTACGCGCCGCGCGTTCGAAGCGGGAAAACTCGATCTCACGCGAGCGGAAGCCATTGCAGACTTGATCGAAGCTGAAACAGAAGCGCAACATAAACAGGCACTTAAGCAGATGGATGGCGCTTTAGAGGCGCTCTATTCAAACTGGCGCATTCAGCTCACGGACAGTCTTGCACTGCTCGAAGCGAGCATTGATTTTCCCGATGAGGAAGACGCGCCAACTCGGGTTGATGCGCCGGTTAAACAGAGACTGGAAGACTTACAAACCGATCTCGCTGGAGCGCTGGCGACGGGCAATATCACAGAGCGGATCCGTGATGGGTTCAAGATCGCGATCCTCGGAAAACCAAATGCGGGCAAATCCACCTTGCTCAACCAATTGGCCAAACGCGACGCTGCCATTGTCACCGATATCCCGGGTACGACGCGCGACATTGTCGAAGTCAGACTGGTTCTTGGGGGGTACCTGGTTTGGGTCGCCGATACGGCGGGACTTCGGGAAACTGTAGACGTGGTCGAGGCGGAAGGCGTTCGCCGCGCTTACCGCGCCGCCGATGAAGCAGACCTTCGCATTTGGCTATATGATGCTCGGGACTCCTTTGATTTCGGCCAAGTCAGACCGGGCGATCTTATCGTGGCGAACAAGTCCGACCTGGCGGACCCGGATACTGTTTCACGTGAAACACTTAAAATCAGCGCCAAGCTCGGAACAGGCATCGACCATGTTGAAGAAGCACTCATTTCTCGATTGTCAGATCTAACCGGTGAGGTCTCGGCGCCAATGATTACGCGCGCGCGCCATCGGCAAGGCATTGAACGGGCCACAAAATATATCGAATCGGCATTGGCGCAGCTCGACCAAATGGCTGGTGCGGAATTTGTCGCTGAAGATGTTCGGTGGGCGGCGCGCGAACTTGGAACGCTGACCGGGCATGTCGATCCGGAAATGGTGCTCGGCGCTGTCTTTTCTTCGTTTTGTATCGGGAAGTAGTCTGTTTTTACCGGCCAGCCTATTATATGAAGCGCCAAGATCGAGGCGCGAGCAATGAAGTCTGAATCTGAATTTGATGTCATCGTTGTTGGCGGTGGTCACGCAGGGTGCGAAGCAGCGTCCGCAGCGGCTCGCATGGGTGCCCGCACAGCATTGATTACGCACAAACTCGAAACGATTGGCGAGATGTCTTGCAATCCCGCGATTGGTGGCCTCGGCAAAGGGCACTTGGTTCGCGAAATTGACGCGCTTGATGGATTGATGGCGCGCGTCGCGGATCGCTCTGGAATTCAGTTTAGAATGTTGAACCGGTCGAAGGGGCCAGCGGTGTGGGGCCCAAGAGCGCAAATTGATCGCGCGCTCTACAAAGAGGCCATGCAAGACGAGATATTCAATCACGAAAATCTCACCGCGATTGCCGATGGCGTTGAGGATCTCGTCGTGTCAGACGAACGCGTTGTGGGCGTTGTCGGGCTGAGCGGTCAAACTTATTCGACAAAAGCCGTTATCATTACGACCGGCACATTTTTAAAAGGCGTTATCCATCGCGGCGCGGAGCGTATCCCGGCGGGACGCGTCGGAGAGAAACCCGCGGTTGGGCTCGCCGATCGCCTCTATGCGCTGGACCTGCCAATGGGACGCCTAAAAACGGGAACACCCGCGCGCCTGGACGGAAAAACGATTGCCTGGGACCGGCTTGAACTGCAGCCCGCTGACGAGGTTCCTGTGCCGTTTTCATTTCTCACCGAGCGTATTGAAGTGCCCCAGGTTGCCTGTGGGATCACATTCACCAATGCCGACGCTCACGATGTGATCGCGGAGAATCTCAATCAGTCGGCAGTGTATTCAGGTGCGATTGCCGGGCGCGGCCCACGCTACTGTCCGTCGATCGAAGACAAAATCCACCGGTTCGCGGAAAAGACTCGGCATCAAATCTTTTTAGAGCCCGAGGGTTTGGAAGACGACACAGTCTACCCAAACGGCATCTCAACCTCTCTGCCTCGGGAGGTCCAGGATCAATTCGTTCGGCTAATCCCCGGCTTAGAGTCTGTGAGAATTCTCGAGTACGGCTATGCCATTGAATATGACTATGTGGATCCACGCGCCCTCGACACTGGACTCCAAGTGAAAGCTTTAGACGGTTTATTCCTTGCCGGGCAGATCAACGGCACCACCGGATATGAAGAAGCCGGCGCGCAAGGATTGGTCGCGGGCCTAAATGCTGTGAGATATATGCGCGGGGAGGTGCATGCGAGTTTTGATCGCGCCGAAGCCTATATTGGCGTTTTGATTGATGATCTTGTGACTCGCGGTGTGACCGAGCCCTACCGGATGTTCACGTCGCGCGCTGAGTACCGTTTGTCTTTGCGGTCGGATAATGCGGATCAAAGACTGACGGCCCGCGGGATTGAGTTGGGCTTGGTCGGACAACGGCGCGCCGAAATGTTTCACGTGAAACAAAAGGCCCTCAATGACGGCCGGCACCTAATGGAAACAAACGAAATGACGCCAACCGCAGCGCAAAAGCATGGTTGGAATGTCAATCAAGACGGCCAACGTCGCAGCGCTTGGAATTATCTTGCTTATCCCACAATCGCCATGGCGGATATCGAAACCGCTTTTCCAGAGATTGCAAAGATCAGCGCACCGATTAAGGCGCAACTCGAGATCGAAGCGATGTATGCGGGCTATATTGAGCGTCAAAAAGAAGATGTGGCTGCCCTTCGTCGCGAAGAGGCGCTCATCCTGCCGATTGATTTAGATTATAGCGCCGTCGGCGGTTTGACCAATGAGGTGCGCGCGAAGCTGGAGCAAATTCGTCCAGCGACTCTTGGTCAGGCGGGGCGGATAGAGGGGATGACCCCTGGCGGCTTGACCGCACTTCTGGCCTTTGTGAAGCGTCGTCCCGACCGGAAGCGCGCATAAAGCGTGGCGGACCGTGACGGATACGGGGCGGACGCGTTCCAGGCCGAGACAAATGTTTCACGTGAAACACTCAATCGCATCATTCGCGTCATCCAGGAGTTGGATGACTGGCGGACCATGATGAATTTGATCGGTCCTGCCGAGTTTGACCAGGTCTGGCGCCGTCATGTTTTGGACTCCTGGCAATTGTTTGAGCATATTCCACAAGATAAGCCGATCGTGGACCTTGGCTCTGGGTCGGGATTTCCAGCGCTTATTCTGGCGGCCGGATTTACGCACCCGGCGAGCGAAATGACGATGATTGAGAGTGTTGGAAAAAAGTGTGCTTTCCTCAGATCCGCCGTCACCGCAGCAGATTTGCCGGCGCGGGTCGTTCAGGGGCGGGTTGAATCGATTAACCCTGTCCAAGCCGATTGTATAACGGCACGCGCCTTCGCGCCTTTGCCAAAATTGCTTGATTATGCGGCGCCTTGGCTTTTGAATGGCGCGAAAGCAGTGTTGCCCAAAGGACGGCGCTGGCAAGAGGAATTGACGGCAGCGCAGGAATCTTGGAGATTCTCCTACGAAGCGATTCCCAGTTTAACCGGGGATGGGGCTATCTTGAAGATCTGGGAGGTTTCACGTGTCGAATCGTAACTCGCGCATTTTGGCGATTGCCAACCAAAAGGGTGGCGTTGGTAAGACCACGACATCCATCAATCTCGGGACGGCGCTCGCCGCAGTCGGACGCAAAGTCCTGGTGATCGACTTTGATGCCCAGGGAAATGCTTCAACCGGACTGGGTATTACCCGTCCGGAACGCCAACTGACCACATATGATGTCGTCGTCCACAATGAGTTTTTAGGCGACGCGGTTCTCAATACGCTGGTGCCAAGGCTCGATATCGTTCCGGGAGACGAAAATCTCGCGGGTGTCGAAACCGAACTTTCGAATGATCCGCACCGCTCGTATCGTCTGCGCAATGCACTGCGCAATTATATTCAAGAAGCCTCGCGGCGCGGGCTGACCGAGTATGATTATATCTTGATCGACTGCCCGCCCTCTTTGTCAGCTCTTACGATCAATGCGATGACGGCGGCAGATTCCCTGCTCGTTCCGCTTCAGTGTGAGTTCTTGGCGCTCGAAGGTTTGAGCCAGTTGCTTAAAACGGTCGAACTTGTACGCTCTGGTTTAAATCCAGACCTCGATATTCAGGGTGTGGTCCTCACCATGTATGATCGCCGGAACAATCTATCCGACCAAGTTGCCGATGAGGTTCGCTCAGTCCTCGGCGCGAAAGTCTACAACACGGTGATCCCGCGCAATGTTCGATTGTCTGAGGCGCCAAGTTTCGGCAAGCCGGCTTTGCTATATGATTATCGGTGTCCCGGAAGTGAGGCGTACATTCGACTTGCATCTGAGATGCTGCAACGTGAACGCGCGCTTCGAGGTTAAGAATGTCGCCTGATCCCGCACGCGGAAAACAAAGTCGGCTCGGCAAAGGGCTGTCCGCGCTCATTGGCGAAGTTGAAGGCGTTGGGCTCGCCCCGGCGACACCTGATGGCGCCGATGCCGCAAGTGGGCCGCCCGGTCTGTCAGAATTTCAGATCTCAGATATTCGTCCAAACCCCGCCCAACCGAGACGGACGTTTTCAGAAGAAGAATTAGAGGAACTCGCTGCGTCCATCCGGCAGCGTGGAATCTTGCAACCGATTTTGCTGCGACCTGACCCGGATGCGCCTGGCCAGTATCAAATCGTTGCGGGCGAACGTCGATGGCGGGCGGCCCAGCGCGCGGGACTTGCCGCGATCCCAGCCGTAGTTCGCGACATGGACGAACTGCAATTGCTGGAAGTCGGCATTATTGAGAATGTCCAACGCGAAGACCTCAATCCGATTGAAGAAGCCGAAGCATATGGTGCTTTGATGAAGCGCTTTGGTCGAACGCAAGAGAATCTCGCCGAGAGTGTCGGCAAATCACGGGCGCATATCGCCAACACTTTGCGGCTTCTCAATCTTGGTGAAAGTGCGCGTGAGCATTTGCGCCAGGGGCGGATATCGGCCGGACATGCGCGCGCGGCGCTTGGCGCGCCAGATCCAGATCCGGTGGTCGATATGGCGGTGGCGAAAGCCATGTCCGTGCGCGACGTCGAGGCCCTGGTTAAGCGACTCAAAGATGGCGGAACGCTCGATACAGTCGCAAAAAAGGTCCAGCAGGCAGACAAAGATGTCGATACCGAAGCGCTTGAAAGCAACCTTGCGCGCGTACTCGGCTTGAAAGTCGATATTCGACATGGCGCGAATGGTGGCGAGCTCCGCGTGAAGTATGGCGATCTTGAACAACTCGATGAATTGTGCCGCCGATTGACCGCAAAGCGTTGATATTAAACGTAATAATATCCCTCTGAGCCATACACTCCCGGCATTCTAGATTGCGCGGTGATCGAGTTTATCGCGGCGGCAAGTCGTTTGCGACGTAGATTTTTGTTCCCTCGCGCCAAAAAATACATACGCTATCGTCTGAGACCTGAGGTCAGCTTGGAAAACCGGAGGCAAGCGCATGGCAGACACGGCGTTCAAAACCGCAAACACGCTTCAGCGTCCGAAAATGAGTTACAAAGTTCCTGCCTACCCGGGATACCTGGAGCGCGGAGACCGAGTCCCGCCTGCAGAAGAGCTCGATCTTACGACCATTGATCTCGCAGACACAGAGGTCTGGCGTCAGAACAAGATGTGGGATCGGTTCGAACGGCTGCGCAAAGAAGATCCGATCCATTATACGCCAGACAGTTTGTTTGGGCCCTATTGGTCGATCACCCGCCACCGCGACATTGTCGCTGTCGATTCAGATCATAAACGGTTTTCTTCTGATGCGAGCAATGGCGGCATCACGCTGAGCAATATGACAGAAAGTGTGATCGGTCGCAGTTTTATCACGGCCGATGAACCGGTTCATTCCGCGCAGCGCAAAACCGCCCAGCCCGCCGTCGCACCGACGGCATTGAAAAACTACGAGCCCCTGATCCGCGAGCGAACCCAATCGGTCTTAGATCGCTTGCCGGTCAACGAGCCGTTCGATTGGGTCAACACGGTTTCGATTGAACTCACCGCGATGATGCTCGCGACACTGTTCAACTACCCGCAAGAGCGTCGCCGTGAGTTGACGCGGTGGTCCGACGTCACCACGAATCCCGCCGATCCGGACATATGCCCGGGTGGATTGGAGCAGTGGCGCGAAGAACTTGGTCAGTGCGCACAAGTCTTTTGGGGCATCTATCAGGAGCGAAAAAATGCCGCGCCGGAGGGCGATCTCATGAGTTTGCTTGCCCATGGTGAGGCGACGCGTGACATGAATCCCTTTGAAATGTTGGGCAATGTCATCCTGCTCATCGTTGGCGGGAATGATACAACCCGCAATTCAATGTCTGGGGGGCTTTATGCCCTCAACAAGTTTCCGGAGCAGTATGCTAAGCTGAAGCAAGATCCGGGCTTGATTCCGAATATGGTTTCAGAGGTCATCCGCTGGCAAACCCCCCTCGCCTATATGCGTCGGACGGCCTTGGAAGACGTTGAAATGCATGGAAAAACAATTCGCAAGGGCGACAAAGTTGCGATGTGGTATGTCTCCGGCAATCGTGATGAGAGCTTTTGGGATGAAGACCCGAATCGATTGATCATCGACCGCAAACAAGCGCGCAATCACGTCTCTTTTGGATTTGGAATCCATCGCTGCGTGGGCAACCGTTTGGCCGAGTTGCAATTGCGAATTCTGTGGGAGGAAATTCTCGAGCGGTTCGAGCATGTCGAGGTTTTAGATGAGCCGAGCCGTGTCTCAAGTTCTTTTGTGAAGGGCTATTCTTGGTTGCCGGTTGTCTGTCATCCAAAGACGTAGCGGATTAGAACGATAAATCGCACCAACAGAGGGAGGGGTTGTGATGGGGGTGTCGAGACGAAGACTTTTGCAGGGTGGCGCCGCGCTTGGCGTCGCCGCCGCCATACCGACCGGGCAGCATCTTGCCTGGGGGGCAAAAGACTTTGTTCGCGCTGATTATTCACCTGATTATCCGGACGCACCTTTGGGTGAAGACAGCTGGATGAACTGGTCCGGCGCACAACGTGCTACGCCGAAACAATTGGCGTCTCCGCAAACGCTAGATGCTTTGTCAGACTTTGTGGCGAGCAGCGATCAGCGTATTCGCCCCCGCGGCAGCGGGCACTCTTTTTCAGGACTGGTCCCGAGCGAAGGTGTTATCTTGGATGTCAGCTTTCTGTCGGGCTTGCGCAATTATGATGCGGTGACGGGAATTGCGACGTTTGGCGCTGGGACAACGCTTTTCCAGACCGCCGGTGCCCTAAACGACCTCGGTCGTGCGTTGCCGAATTTGCCGGATATCATTGACCAAACGCTTGCTGGTTCCTTTGCGACCGCGACGCATGGGACGGGTGAAACGCTCACAGCATTGCATGATTATGTCCGAGGGTTCCGATTGGTCACCGCCGCCGGAGAGGTGGTGACCGTCTCAGCTCAGTCCAATCCAGACCTTTTTTCGGCTGGAAAGGTCTCGCTTGGCGCGCTTGGTGTTATAGCTGAGTATGATATTCAGACTGTGCCAGCCTTTAATCTACGCCGAATTGTGAAAGCAGAGCCGATTGAGCAGGTGCTAGATGAAGCAGAAGCGCGGGCGCAAGCGCATCGAAATTTCGAAGTCTTTTATCTACCAGGAACCGGCCTTGCGGCGACACTCTCACATGATCTCCATGACGGCGACGTCACGGGCGTGCAACCCTCAGAAGATGATGAGATTCTTGCTGGACTGAAGGAATTGCGCGATCAGTTTGGATGGTGGCCGTGGCTGCGGCGGCGACTCGCTCAATCGGCGCTCCCGAGCGGTGTGATTGAAGATGTAAGCGATGCATCGCTTGAACTTTTGGCGACGACGCGCCCGATTAAGTTCAACGAGATGGAGTACCACCTGCCCCGTGATCAGGGGATTGCTGCCTTGCGCAAAGTTGTCGCCAAAATGGATCGGCGTAAGGACGCGTTTTTCCCGATGGAGATTCGCTTTATCGCCCCTGATGACGCTTGGCTCAGCCCGTTCTCGCAAGGGCCGTGTATTTCAATCGCGATTCACGCGGCCGTCGATGAGCGCTTTGATTATTTCTTCTCTGATTTTGAACCGATTTTCCTGTCCCACGGGGGCCGTCCGCATTGGGGGAAATGGCACAGCTTGAAGAAAATCGACTTCGAAATGCTATATCCAAGATTTGCTGATTTTGCAGCGATTCGCGCCGATCTCGATCCGAATGGGAAGTTCTTGAATCCGCATGTGGCGGACGTTTTTGGAGCAGCTTATAATGCCTAGTCTGAGCCGCCGTACCCTGATCCTCGGTGGGGCGGCCATCGCAGGAGGGGTGACACTGATGTCGAAACCGAGCGACGAAAGCGGACCGAGAGATCCTTATTATCTCGATCTCCAGAAAGCACTAATTGACGCCGAGATTGCAACGCCGACTTTGGTAATCGATCGATCGCGGCTGAATGCAAACATCGACACACTCATGGCGCATTTGCCGTCCGATATGGGGTACCGCATCGTCGCCAAATCGCTTCCCTCTCTGTCTTTAATCGAGCATATCCGCTCTCGATCCGGCGCCGATCGCTTAATGACGTTTAATCTGCCTATGCTGTCAGAGCTTAGCCGGACGATGCCAGAGGCTGACCAGTTGCTCGGCAAGCCGCTCCCGATCCAGGCGGCGAAGTCTTATTTTGATACTCTGCCGGACGACAGTGGAGCATCCGCCGATAAGGTCCAATGGTTGATTGATACGCCCGAACGCTTAGTGCAGTATAAAGACGTAGCTGAGGCATTAGATCGAACGCTTCGCATCAATATTGAGCTTGATGTGGGCTTGCATCGCGGCGGGTTCGAGCCTGGGGCTGAGCTTCAGGCGACGCTGCGAAGTATACGTCAAAGCCCATTGCTCGAGCTCTCTGGATTTATGGGCTACGAACCTCATATCCCGGCCCTCCCGACGGCGCTTGGATGGCGCGACCGGGCCTTGGCGGGCGCCTGGGCGAAGTATCGCGACTCGTTGGATCAGGCGGCAAGTGTTTTTGACGAAGCGACCATGAGCCGCCTCACCCGCAACGCCGCGGGCAGTCCGACATATCGATACTATGAGACCACTGAGCTTGCGAATGAGATCTCCGCTGGCTCTTGTCTGGTTAAGCCGACCCATTTTGACAGCGAGCTTTTGGAGCCTCATTTGCCGGCAAGCTTTATTGCCACCCCGGTGATTAAATTCTTGCCGACAACGCGCATGCCAGGGCTTGAGTTTGCCGACGGTGCGGGCCGTGCATGGGACCCGAACTATAGCAAGACCGTGTTCATTTACGGCGGACATTGGCTCGCAGACCCCGTCGATCCACCGGGCCTGAGCTACAATTCCACATTCGGTCGGTCGTCCAATCAAGAGATGTTAAACGGCGGTCCCAACCTGGAGATCGCGGCAGACGAATTTGTCTTCTTCCGCCCGCACCAGAGCGAAGCGGTGTTCTTGCAGTTTGGCGATATTGCTGTCTATGAGGACGGCCAAATCGTA
>JBCBQS010000032.1:0-16869 GCA_039820085.1 Pseudomonadota bacterium | reverse complement strand
ATGGCGGGTGACGGGAACGCTGCTCGATTCGTCGAAACAGCCTTAACCGGGCTCGATCTGATCGAGGCGAGCGATGACACAGAAGAGGCTTTACTGGCGGCCATTCTCATGCGCGAGACGCTCGAAACGCCAAACCAAACGGCCGCCTTAGTGACGCCAGATGCCGGGCTTGCGCGCCGGGTCAGCGCGATGCTGCGGCGCTGGGAGATTGATGTTGCGCCTTCCGCCGGACTGCCACTCGCGCAATCGCCTGCTGGAAGTTTATTGTTGCTGGCCGCGAAATGGCTGGAAGATGTGTCACATCCGGCTGCGCTTATGGCGCTTTTGCAGCATCCATTGGTTCGTTTTGAGCGCGCGGTGATTCGCGACTTGGACAAGCACGTCCTGCGGGGACCGCGCGTCTGGCAAGATTGGCCATCCTTGATGGCCCATAGCGCGCGCGGCTTGGCCGACCCGCCATCGAGGGGGGCGTCGATTTCGAATGAGGCGCGCACCAAAGTCGAGCAGCTTCTGGGCGAGCTTCAAATGATCGTAGAGCGCCTGACCGTGTCGCCAGATCGGATGTGTACGGGCGCAGATTGGTTTGAATCGGTCGCTAGGGTTGCGAGCGAGGTGGCGCTCCCGCCACATCCTTGGGCGGGCGAAGATGGTGCAGCTGTGTCACGTCTATTACGAGATCTCGCTGATGTGTCTGAACCGCTTGGCCCTCAAGCGCCGCAAGTTTGGAATGAGCTCTTTGAGGCAGAGGCATTGTCGCATGCGCTGTCGGTCGGTGAGCCGCATCCGCGATTGGCGATTTGGGGCCCGCTCGAAGCCCGCTTGCAGACAGCGGACCGTTTGATTCTCGCCGGTTTGAACGAAGGGGTTTGGCCCGAACAGCCGGCAGCAGATGCGTTTCTGCCGCGATTGTTCCGAACAAAAATCGGGCTGTCGGACCCTGACGAACGGATCGGGCTTTCCGCCCATGACTTCGCGCAATTGGCGTGTGCGCCGCAAGTGATGCTGCTGAGCTCAAAGCGTCGCGATGATAAGCCAGCCATCTCGGCCCGATGGATCTGGCGTCTAAAAACGCTGGCGCGCGGTGCCTTGAAAGATGCTGCCGGCCGTGCCTTAGCGCCAGCGGCTGCGCGCAATCCCCTAACATGGCTCACACATATTGAACGTCCTCCGAGCTTACCCAAAGCATTTTCATCCGAACCGCGGCCTTGCCCGTCCATTGAGTCGCGTCCATCTAAATTATCCGTGACGCGCATTGAGCAATTGGTGCGGGATCCGTATGCGATTTATTGCGAATCTGTCTTACGTTTGCGGCCGCTCGACCCGCTGAATTTACCGCCCGATGTGCGCGTCCAAGGCACGGCAATCCATAAAGCCTTAGAGCGTTTCGAATTAGAACGCACCGCAGAAACACCTGATGCTTTGCTTGAAATACTCGAAGAAGAGCTTCGTGCCGGCGGTGTCAGCGACGCCGATTTGATTGCACTGCGCCATCAGCGGTTGCAAGTCTGTGGAGATTATTTGGTTTGGCGCGCCGAACAATCGCATGAGCTCGTCGGAAATCCGTATACTGAGGAACGTGGTGAGCTTACGCTCCAAATCGACGGACGGCCGTTTATTTTGTCGGGGACCGCTGACCGAATTGAGCGTCGTGCAGAGGGTTTGACGGCGATTCTCGACTTTAAATCAGGAAAGCCGCCCAGCGAAAAACAAGTTCGGGCAGGTCTCAGTCCGCAAATGCCATTGCAAGGCCTGATCGCTCGTGAAGGGGGATATGGCGCGCTGGGCAAGACAGAGATTGGGGCACTGACTTATATTCGCTTCGGAACGCAATTCGGCGTTATCGAGCTTGGCTCTGCCGCGGCGCGCGGCAAGATAGAGGCAAAACCGGTATCGGATCTCATCCAAGACGCGCAAGCCGGTTTGGTCGAGCTACTGACAGCGTTTGCAAACCCAAATCACCCTTATCTAAGCGCTCCGCGACCCGAGCGTATCGTCTATGAAAGCGCCTATTCAAGGCTTGCGCGCCGTAATGAGTGGACGGGGTTAAGTACACATGACTGACGCCATCGCCCCACCTGAAAGCGAAGCTTTTTTTGCCGCACAACAAGCGCAAGCAGATGCCGCCAATCCGACCCAATCGTCTTGGGTCGAAGCGAATGCGGGATCGGGGAAAACCAAGGTCTTAATCGACCGTGTCGCGCGGCTTTTGCTGCCCCGGGGCGAACAAGCTGGTGCGCGGCCAGACTCAATTCTTTGTATCACTTATACTAAGGCCGCAGCGAATGAGATGCTGGCGCGGCTATACCAGAGGCTTGGGGATTGGGCGGTTGCGTCCGATGATGACCTGCGTCGGTCTCTATCAAAATTGGAAGGACGAAAAGAAAGTACGTATACGGATAAAGACTTCCTGCAGGCGCGACGTCTCTTCGCCCGCGCGCTTGAAACGCCCGGCGGTTTGCGAATTGAAACGATCCATGCCCTCTGTGCACGGATTCTGAGAAGATTCCCTCTCGAAGCGGGGGTGGCGCCTGGCTTTAAGGCGATCGAAGAAGACGAGGCAGATGGACTTTGGAACGCCGTGCTGGCGCAAGGATTGGAATCTGCGACGGCGCTTTCGAGCGACGATATGAGTCTCCTCGCCGATGCGACGGGCGGGCTCGGTCTAAGTGCGGCGCTCGATGCATTACGGTTCAAAAGGCAGGCGTTGACCTCCCTCAATCGATCAGTGGGTTCCGAAAAAGAATGGATCACGAAGCTTCAAGTTGCGACAGGCGCTCTGAACCAATCGCGCGACCGACTTTTGCAAGACGCGATGGGCCGGGACCTGCCCGAACAAGAGCTAAGAGCGCTCTATTCGGAGCTGAGTGCCATGGCCAAGCCGGGCAAGGCGGACGCCAAGCTGCGCAATGCGCTGTCGGGCCTGTTTGCAGCGACTGAGGCTGACCAAAAGTACGCGCTCTACATGTCCGCCATTGCTGGCGCTAATCTCGACTTTCCCGCTGGCAGTAACCCATTCACCAGCAAAGCCGGCCCTCTTGCGATCGATTTGTTCAACCGAAACTTAAAGTCCGATCAGCCGGAAGGCCGAGAGATTGTGCGCATGAAAGCGGTGCAAAGCGCGCTTACTGCGATAACGTTGCGCGACAGAACAGCGGCTTTGTTGAAGCTGGGATTGCCCGTCATAGAGGCCTACACGCGCGAAAAAGCGTTACGCGGTGCCCTCGACTTTGACGACCTGATCGCTAAGACACATGCGCTTCTGACGCGATCGAATGCGGCTGAATGGGTGCTCTACAAGTTAGATGGCGGGATATCGCATCTTCTCCTCGATGAAGCGCAAGACACCAGTCCACCGCAATGGGCGTTGATCAACGCGATTGTGAGTGAGTTCCAATCTGGAATGGGTCAGGAAAGAGCCAGTGAGCCACGGACGCAGTTTGTTGTCGGAGACCCAAAGCAATCGATCTATTCCTTCCAAGGCGCGGATCAACAAAAGTTCGAAGCGGAAAAACAAGACTTTTTACGGCGCGAAGAGCGTGTTGCTGCCGGAGAAAACCGAAATGTCAGCTTGCCACGCATGGCGATGTCATTCCGATCCACGCCTGAAGTACTGGAATTCGTTGACACGGTGCGTGCTCACGTGCCGCTGAATGAGAGTGCGACCGATCCCCTGCCCCCACCCGATGCCGATCTCATTGCGCATGCGCCGCGCCGCGCCAATCAATCAGGGCGTGTTGATCTTTGGCCTCTAGAGCTGCCAGATCCGGCGTCCGGAGAGGACCATGCGTGGTCGGCGCCCATCGACCATGTTCCAGCCGATGCCCCGCGTCGACGTTTGGCTCGGAAGGTTGCGCGGTCAGTCCGAGAGATGATCGAAGCGGGTCATTCAATCTGGCAAGAGCAGCCGGATCGAACGTGGAAGCGGGGTCCGGCAAAGCCGGAGGATATCCTAATTTTGGTGCGCAGCCGCAATGAGCTGTTTGAGGCGCTGATCGACAGTTTGAAACAAGAGAATGTGCCTGTGGCCGGCGCAGATAGGCTCCGGCTTTTGGATAATTTGGGCGTACAGGACTGCCTCAATCTCATTCGGTTTGCACTGCAGCCCGGTGATGATCTGACGCTAGCTGAGATCTTGCGTGGTCCGTTTTGTGGATTGGTCGACGATGATAAGCACCTCTTTGTTCTCGCGCATTTGCGCGGCGCGGAAGAGACTTTGTGGGATCGTCTGCGCACCCATCCGTCTGAAATATTTGCGCCTGCACGGGCGTTCTGTGAGAGCTTGATCGCCCATCGCGACGAGCCCGCATTTGAATTCTTAACCTGCGCGCTGACGGATCGAGATCAAGACGGCTTAAGCGGCTGGGACAAGCTCATTCAGCGCCTTGGAGAGCCGGTCCGTGACCCGATCAATGCGCTGGTCTCAGCCGCGTTAGGGCATGACATGAGCCGCGCCCGCAGCCTTCAGAACTTTCTTTGCGACATCGAAGACCAGAATACGGTGCTGAAACGAGAGCTTGGCGAGCCAGATGGTGCTGTGCGCGTAATGACTGTCCACGGCGCCAAAGGTCTGCAATCTCCAATCGTGATCTTGCCGGACACGACAAGCGCGACCAAGCCGGTTAGCGAAAGCCTTTTCATCGATGACAATGGTGTTCCGCTTTATAGCCCATCAGCTCGGACGGACGCCAAAGTTAGTGCAGACCTAAGAGCCGCCGCGAATGCCGCAGCTGAACGAGAGTCGCGCCGCTTGCTCTATGTCGCGCTGACCAGAGCTTCCGACCATTTGATCATTGCCGGTGCGGGGGTTGGAAATTCGAAGACCGGATACGCCAAGTCTTCATGGTATCGCTGGTGTTTGACGGCGATGCGCGTGCTCTGCGGAGATGGACAAAGCGAAGACTTGCCAGGTGAGGTTCTCAGTCTTGGACCATCGGTTGTCACTGTGCCAACGCCATCTGAGGAAAAAGACACGAAGGGCGCCATACCGGCATGGCTGACCCAGCCAGCGCTTGCTCCGGTGCCCCCATTGCGATTGGCAGCGCCCTCTCGATTGACGGAAGATCAATCGACGGTCCGTGCCCCTTTTGGGACCGCGCGGTCAGCCGCTTTGCGACGCGGGCAGCATATCCATGCCCTCCTTCAAATGCTTCCTGAATTGCCCGAAGCGCAACGCGAAGCCGCTGGGCAGCGGTTCTTATCGCGCGATACTGATCTCAGCAGGTCTGAGATTGATGAAATGCTCACTGTCACACTGCGCACGCTAGAGCATCCGGAATTTGCGGACGTCTTTGCTGCAGAGGGACGAAGCGAAGCGGCGATTGTTGGCACTCTACCAAGCGGGGTGATGGTGAATGGCCGTGTAGACAGATTGATCATTCGCCCCGACGAGGTTTTGATCATCGACTATAAAACAGATCGCCCCGCACCGGCGGACGCTGCAAATGTCGATCGGTCCTATCGTGTTCAAATGGCAGCTTACCGCGCGGTTCTAAGGACGCTGTACGCCGATCGCCCCGTTCGATGCGCGCTTTTGTACACAGATGGCCCGCATCTGATCGAACTTGACGCCGATGACATGTCAGAATCCCTAAACCGTATCGACAGCAGGGTTTGACGTCTGAAAAGAGTCCCTATTTTATGACGAACAAGAAATTCAAAGGAGGTCAAAATGGCCGCTGAACATATTACCGATGACAGTTTCGACGATGCCGTAGCCAGCGACAAACCTGTTGTTGTCGACTTCTGGGCAGAATGGTGCGGACCTTGTAAGGCCATGGCGCCTCACCTGGATGCCGTTGCTGATGAAATGAGTGCGGATATCAAAATTGCCAAGATCAATGTGGATGATAACCCAATGGCGGCGTCCAAGTATGGCATTCGTGGGCTCCCAACGCTGATGATCTTCAAAGATGGGAAAGTCACCGCAACGCATCCGGGTGCGATGTCGAAACAAAAAATTACAGAGTGGATTAAAGAGAATACCTAATCGCTCGCCACTACCAAAATTAAAAGCCTCGCCCGACGGCGGGGCTTTTTTTGTACGAGGGATCGGCTAGCCTGTCCTGAACGTTCGGGAGGCCAGCATGAAACCCTATCAAGATCTTGATCGCTCGGTGGCGGGAAAAACCGTTTTCATAACGGGCGCAGCAAGCGGAATGGGTCGTGCGACCGCGCATTTGTTTGCCCGCGAAGGCGCGAAAGTGATGGCAACAGACCTCGATTTCGATGGGGTAAGCCAGGTGGCTGATGAAATACGAGCCGCCGGTTTCTCAGACGTTCAGGCCCACAAACTGGATGTCGGCGATCACGCTGCGATCGACACAGCTGTCGCTGCAACGGTCGAGCATTTTGGGGCGCTTGATATCTTGATCAACAATGCGGGGTTCGCCCGGCTCGCCCACCCGGCTGAGGACTCGTATGAGGGGATTTGGCATGACAGCGTGAACGTCATGCTGACGGCGCACCAGCGTCTTATTCGCGCCGCGCTGCCGCATCTCCTGAAGACAGAAACCGGCGGGCGGATCGTCAATATTGCGTCCACTGAAGGTCTTGGCGCAACGCCTGGCAATGGGCCCTATGTTGCAGCGAAGCATGGGGTTGTCGGGCTGACCCGTGCAATGGCGACGGATTTGGGGCGCGATGGCATCACCTGCAATTGCATCTGCCCGGGTCCAATCGAGACCAATATCAATGCCGTAATCCCGGAAGAGCATAAAGTGATCTTTGCGAAGCGCCGAGTGCCGATCCGGCGTTATGGCATTCCTGAGGAAGTCGCGCACATCACCCTGTCCTGCTGTCTGCCCGCCGCGTCCTATTTGAATGGCGCTGTCATCCCGGTCGATGGTGGGCTGACGATCAAAAACGCATAAGGAAAAGCGATGAAAGCCTGCCTGCTCGTCATCGATATGCAGAATGATTTTCTATCGCGCTTCAACGCATCGGAGCGGCAGCACCTGTTCGATCGGACAAACGAGCTTGTCGCACTATGCCGGCAAAAAAGAGCCGACATTATTTGGATCTATCAGACCTTCAAACCCGATCTAAGCGATGCTTTTTTGGAAATGCGCGACCACAACATCCCGAACGTGATTGAGGGAACGCCAGGCGCTGAGATCGCCGCCGCGCTCGACGTTCAGGACCACGACCGGCGCCTTCTGAAAAAGCGGTATAGCGGGTTTTTCGAGACGCCTTTGTCGACTGAACTTGCACAAATTGACCCCGATCTATTGATCCTGGCGGGCGTTAATACGCATGCCTGTATTCGGATGACGGCTATTGATGCTTATCAGCGGGATTTCCGCGTGGTGCTAGCATCTGACTGCATCAGCTCACCCGACAAGGAGCACGCGGCTGTCACCTTGCGCTACATGAAAGATAAGATGGCGCGTGTGATGGCGAATGCCGACATTGCCAATCTAATGGGGTAGCTCGCGATTTTGTTCGAGCACGTCGCCAGCAAGATAGAGCGAACCGCTGATTAAAATCCGGTCCGGTTTATGCGCCGCTGCAGCCGCCATCGCCACCTCCAGCGATGAATGCGGTGTTGCATTTGGAAAGTACTGACGTGCTGTTTCAGCCAGATCAGCTGGGTCAGCTCCAGCATGACCAGGCGCGTTTGGCAGTGTGTGTATCGCTTCAATCGCACCCTTATAGGCATGAAAGAAACCGCCATGATCCTTACTCGCAATCATCGCGCAAACCATGACAGTGCGTCCGCCCATTTCCCGTAATAACTCGGCGATGGCTGTCGCTGCATGGGGATTGTGACCGCCATCAAGCCAGACGTCTGCGCCGCCGCCCATCGCTTTGACCGGACCGTCAGCAAGCTTGTGCATCCGGGCGGGCCAGACCGCCGATTGTGCGCCCGCCCAAATTGCGCGCTCATCTATTTTGGGGTGATCGAGGGTCCGAATCGCCAGACCTGCGAGGGCCGCATTATAGCGCTGGTGCGTGCCCGGAAGGGCAACGCGTTCTGGGACTTTCTCGATATCCTCCATCCGTAAAAACGTGAGCGGCGCGTCCAACTCGTCTGCGCGCGCGCGGATCACATCGCCGCAAACACGCGCTTGGAACGACGAGACCACCGGGCATTTTGTTTTTATGATGCCAGCTTTCTCGCCCGCAATTTTCGCAAGGTCTGAACCGAGAAATTGTTTATGATCGAAATCGACCGGCGTGATGACGCTTAACGCCGGCGTGTCCAGGACATTGGTGGCATCAAACCGCCCGCCCAATCCGACTTCGAGGATAAGAAGATCGGCAGGGATTTCGCTAAACGCCAGAATCGCCGTTGCGGTTGTGGCTTCAAATCGCGTGATCGGCCGTCCTTCCAGCGCCGTGTGAACGCGATTGAGCCATTCAATCAGAGCATCGTCTTCAACCAGTTTCCCGGCGAGCCGGATCCGTTCGTTGAACCGTACCAGATGCGGTGACGTGTAAACATGCACCGACAAGCCCGCCGCTTCTGCCATCGCGCGCAGGTAAGCGCAGGTCGAGCCTTTTCCATTGGTGCCAGCGACATGAATGGTGGGAGGGAGTTTGTCTTGCGGTCGACCCAGTGTTTCCAGAAGATCGTTGATCCGACCGAGCGATAGCTCAATCGTTTCGGGATAAAGGCCCTCGAACTGTTCTAGGGCCGCTTCGAGAGCGGCAGTCATGAGACCCCCTATGCCTCGCTGGAACGAGGGCCAGGTACGTCTGCAGACGGCGCTTCAACCGGCAATGACGAAACGTCTTTTTCCGCAGCTTTTCGGGTCGGCATCAAATGGCCCAAAACGCGCGCCATCGTCGCTTTGAGCTCACGACGATCGACAACAATATCGACCGCACCTTTTTCGCGCAGGAACTCTGATCGCTGGAAGCCTTCTGGAAGCTTTTCACGAATGGTCTGCTCGATCACGCGTGGACCCGAAAATGCGATCATGGCGCCGGGTTCGGCCATATGAACGTCGCCCAGCATCGCATAAGAGGCTGATACGCCGCCCGAAGTTGGATCACACAGGACCACGACATAGGGCAGGCCCGCTTCTTTGACTTCTTGGATCGCGAGCGTTGATCTCGGCATTTGCATCAAAGACAGTGTGCCTTCTTGCATCCGGGCGCCGCCTGATGCGGTGCAGATAATAAATGCGGCCTTGCGGGCAACCGCCATTTGCGCAGCGGCGATGAATGCTTCGCCAGCCGCCATGCCAAGCGATCCGCCCATAAAAGCAAAGTCTTGAACGAGGATGACCGTCGGAATTCCGTCCACTTTGCCAAACGCGGCGGCCATACAATCGTCTTGCGCGATCGGGGACACGGAGCCGGAATCTGGCGCCTCCTCTTTATCACGCTTCGCAATCTTTCCTTTCGCGCCTTTGATCCGCGACGGATAAGTCTTGTCATCTCTGAACTTTAAGGGATCAGCTGGCACGGGCGGAAGGGGAATAGGCTCCCAGCGTTCATGGTCAAAAAACAGTCGAAACCGACGACGCGGCGAAATCCGCAAATGCGCTCCGGCCGGCGTGACATACCAGCTTTCTTCCAGGTCAGACCGGTAGACCAATTCCCCAGATGTTGGGCACTTGACCCAGAGATTATCTGGCGTGTCTTTTTTATTGCCCGAAAGCAGGCCCTTTAGACCCGGCGTACGAAAGTTGGTGAGCCAGTTCATACTAATATCATCCCTTGTCCTACCCGGACCGCTTTCAGCGAGCGCATGACCCCTTGAGCGCTGTACTTAACTCGAGCGCCAATGCACCCATCTTCTCTGTAGTAACTTGTGGCGTTTTGGCCACACTTGCAAGTCTTGCATGTTCTACGAACGCAGATCCGACCACAACCCCATCGGCAATTTTCGCCATTGCAGCGGCTTGCTCGCCGTTTTTGATGCCAAATCCGACGCAAACAGGAAGCCCAGAAACACGCTGCGCCATTTCGACGCCCGCGCGGATATCTTCAGGGTCAGCAGACCCTGCGCCAGTTACGCCTGCGACCGCGACATAGTATAAGAAACCGCTCGCGCCCTCGGCGACTTTTGCCATACGCTTTTCATTCGTCGTCGGCGTTGCCAGTCTAATGACCGACAGATCATGCTTGGCATAAGCATCGCGAATGGGTTGATCTTCTTCCGGTGGAAGATCGACCAGAATCGTCCCATCAATCCCAGCATCCGCGGCCGCGGCGGCAAAAGCGCCATAGCCGAGAGTGTGGACCGGATTCGCATATCCCATGAGGATTAACGGTGTGTCTTGGTCGTCCTCGCGAAAGCGCTTGGCGAGTGCCAGCACATCCGTCAGTGTCGTCTTGTTCGCGAGCGCTCTGAGCGCGGCTTTCTGAATTGCTGGCCCATCTGCCATCGGATCTGTAAATGGGGCGCCGAGTTCAATCACGTCAGCCCCACTATCGCGAATGGCGCACAATGCTTGATATGAGGATTCAAGGTCTGGATCACCGGCCATAAGGTACGCGACGAGCGCGGCACGGCCCTCTGCCTTAACCTTGTCAAAACGCGAAACGATGCGGGATGTCGGCATTAATCTGTGTCCGTATTCTCTTCGACCCAAGCGGCGTAAGGCGCATGCACTTGTGTGCAGCCCAGCGCAACAATCGAAGGCACATCATAAGGGTGATGGTCTTTCACAATCGCTTCGATTTTGGCGAAATTTTTAGCGGGCGCCTTTAGCCACAAGATAAATTCAAAGGCCTGCTCAACCACGCCTTTCCAGCGATACGTCGATGCCATTGGGCCCTCTATATTCGCACAAGCCGCCGCTCGGCTTTCAATTGCCTCGTCTGCGATGGCGCGCGCCACGCGCTGGCGTGGGCAGGTAATGCGGTAGAGGGTAAGAGTGGTCATTTGGGGCATTTAATCGGTTGTCTGGTGTTTGGATAGATCCCAAACAGCGCGAATAGCGCCACGCGCGCCCGCCTCACATCGCAACTCCCAAAGCTTCGGCGACGGAGAAGACGTCTTTGTCACCGCGCCCGCACATGTTGAGGATCAGTAAGCCGTCTTTATCCATGGTCTCAAGAACGTCACCGACGCGTGCAAGCGCATGACTTGGTTCCAGTGCAGGGATAATCCCCTCAAGCTTCGTACAAAGCTGAAACGCTTCGAGGGCCTCATCATCCGTGCAGGTCAGATATTCGGCCCGACCTGTGTCGCGTAAGAAGCTGTGTTCAGGGCCGATGCCAGGATAATCGAGACCGGCTGAGATCGAATGCGCGTCAATGATCTGGCCATCATCTGTCTGCAGAAGATAGGTCTTATTGCCGTGCAGAATGCCCGGTGCACCGCCATTCAGCGCCGCGGCATGCTGCCCCGTCTCAATGCCATGACCCGATGCTTCAACACCGACAAGACGGACGTCTTCGTCTTCGATGAATGGGTGGAACAGACCAATCGCGTTCGACCCGCCGCCAATGCACGCCATCACCGCGTCGGGGAGGCGCCCTTCGCGTTCAAGGATTTGGGCGCGAGCTTCTTTGCCAATCACGCTTTGGAAATCGCGCACAAGCTCAGGATAGGGATGTGGTCCCGCTGCGGTCCCGATGCAATAGAAGGTGTTCTCAACATTGGTCACCCAATCACGAAGCGCCTCATTCATGGCATCTTTCAGAGTGCCGGTGCCTGAGGATACTGGAACAATCTCCGCCCCGAGGAGGCGCATCCGAAACACATTGGGCTTTTGACGCTCGACATCGGTTTCACCCATGAAGACGACGCATTTCAGTCCGAAGCGGGCGCAGACCGTCGCTGTTGCGACGCCATGTTGTCCCGCGCCTGTTTCAGCGATGATGCGCGTTTTTCCCATCCGCATCGCAAGGAGAACCTGGCCGAGACAATTATTAATCTTGTGCGCGCCCGTGTGATTCAGCTCGTCGCGCTTGAGGTAGAGCTTTGCCCCGCCAAAATGCTCAGTCAGGCGCTCGGCAAAATAGAGCGGGCTGGGGCGGCCGACATAATGGGTCCAGAGATCTTCCATTTGCGCGGTGAAGGCCGGGTCTTTCTTGGCCGCGCGATACTCTTCTTCCAAATCGAGGATGAGAGGCATCAGCGTTTCAGCAACATAGCGTCCACCGAACTCACCAAAACGGCCATTCTCATCGGGCCATTGGTCCCATGTATTTCTCAAATCCATCGTGTCGCTTTCTAAGCAGATTTGGCGGCGTCAATGAACGCCCGGATCAAGTCTTCGTCCTTTACGCCCCGCGCGCGCTCAACGCCAGAGGACACATCGACCGCAGCTGCACCTGTTTCGGTGATCGCGTCTTCGACATTCTCCGGGGTGAGCCCGCCCGCGAGCAACCAAGGTACGCCAGGTTCAAACCCTTGAAGCAGCGACCAGTCCATCGTTTCGCCATTGCCGCCAGGGTTGTCGGCATCGTCGGGCGGTGCGGCATCGATCAGCAGCCGGTCGACGCGCCAGTCGTCGAGCGCTTCGAGATCGTCTACATTGGCGACGCTCACGGCTTTCCAGATTTCGCAAATTCCAGCGCCATCGCGCCACCAGCGGAGCACTTGTTCAGGGCTTTCTTTGCCGTGCAATTGGATCGCATCGGGTTCGACCTCGTGCAACACGTCCTCGAAGAGCTCCTCGTCCGGGTCAACGAGCAAGATTACGGATAAGACTCCCAGCTCTTGCGCGAACTCTGAAAGAGCAATCACTTCGTCAAACGCGTCTTCGCCTTCCCCGAGCACATTGCGTGGGCTCTTAGGGTATAAGACAAAGCCGACCCAATCGGCGCCAGCCTCGGCCGCCGCGCGAATGTGAGCTGTATCTTTTAATCCGCAGATCTTTACTTGAGCCATGGCGCGTCTGGTGCGCGGGCAGACTGCCGGAGTCAAGCGAAGAGTCAGCGTCCTATGGGCTGATGCGAAGCTACTCCGCGCCGAGACCAAGAGCTTTGATCAGGCTCTTCGCGCTATGCTGATCAAACTTCGCTCGCAATTTGATGTAAGGGCCTTCATTGCGGTATTTGGCCGCTTCGAAATCTGCATCATCAAACCCAGAAATGTTCCAGCCGAGGCTAACCCAGATATTCTTATCTGGGCTGAGACCAATGCTTGGCCCAAACGACCAAGTCTGGGTTCCGCTGGCATCGCTCGAGACCCAAGTCGATTGCAATCCGAGATCAACACGTTTGGTGATATCATGGCGCAGTTCCGCACCCAGAAGGTGCGTCGTCCCGCTGGCGCGGGCGCCCTCGAATGTTGTCTTTATATGCTTAATCCCATGATACACGGAGAGCTGTGTTTGTTTGGACACCATCGCGTTCATGGCGAAATTGTTGACGATTTTGGTGCTTTCTTGCGTGCCGTTTTCATCCGTGTGGCCGACATCCAAACGGTTCAAAACCGTCATGCCCTCACCGCGAGGTCGCCAGGCAGCGCCAAAGCGTATGTCCGTTTCTTTGCGATTTGCTTGTCCGGATTGAGCGTTCCATTGATGGCGCGCTGCCCCTGAAAAAGACAGTGTTTTGGTGATCTCTCGCGCGCCGCCAAGAACGGCGACAATACGCGACCCTTGTTCACTCTTGCGGGCTTCGAGCCGACCGGATGCCGCCATCCCAGCAGTTTGGTAGCTAGCGCCGAAATAGCCAGACCGGTACTGATCCGATTGCGTGAGAGGACTGCGCACGCCGTCTTCAAGAGGGCCAAAAGCGGCATCGGGTGTAACGTCTAAGGGATCATCGTCGCCATCGATATTGGCGCGTTGCGCGAACCCGCCCCCAAGGGTCCAAGCGTCGTTGACTTTCCAGACCTGATCCACACCAACCGTTGCCCCAATGCGCCGGCCACTCTCATTGGTGAGCATATCTGAAGCGGCGTGGAGTTTGGTGCCAGCCAGGGGCTCCCAGTTGATGCCAGCGACGGTGTTCTCACCCGAAGCATTGGCACCATTGGTAATCTCGTGGCGGATATTGGCCGTTGCCCGGCGTCCGAGCGATTTGTCTAAGCCAAATACAGTGCGACCCGGAAACAAGGTCGACTCATCATCATTTTCGCTGGTCGCTGTGATCGGCGTTTCGACAATCGCGCTGACCGTCAGCCCTTGATCGACAAAGGCATGACGCACCCCGCCAATCGCCAATACAGATTGGCGCGGCGCAGCGGTATCGGCAAAGTCTTCGGCGACGGCGCGAAGCCCGGCTTGAAGGCCGAGGGTTTGGCTCTCTTGTTGCCAGATCACATCCGCAACACTGCGGGTCGCGCTTTGGGACAGGTTGGTCTCTTTATAGGCTTGAGCCTCCAGCGAGCGGACGCGGCGGTTCGACCCATCCACCGCATCTTGAACGTCAAGCTCAGCGCTGATTTGTGCGCCAAGCCGCCGGATCGAAGCGGTCGAGGAGGCTTGTTGTCCAAGACCAAATCCTTCAGATTCTTCTCGGAAATAGCCGGTGACATTGACAGATTCTGTTCGGTGGATGGCTTCAAATAACAGCGCCTCACCGTGATGATCCGCGCCATTTGCCGAAACAGTCGAAACGGCCACTTCAGACCTTAGCTCAGTTTTAGGATCGAGATGAACCCGCACATCTAGAGCGGCGAGGTTCGATGCGTCTGCTTCGCGTGTCGACCCATCATCTTCATGAATAAGGGTGATGCCAGCTTTGACGCGATCGGTTCCAAGATTGACCGAACCGCGCAGACCCGCTGTCACGCCGCGTGTGCCGGAATCCGCCGTTTCATAATCGACGACGATCACATTTGGATTGAGTGTTTCATCCGTGACCGAAATAGGTTGCCTGAAGAATAACTCACCCGTGACGTAATCAATTTCATAATCAATGTAACGATTGAGGGAGCGGACCTGCAAAACTTCATCCGGGCGAACCCGGTTGCGCGTTTCAATCGTGATGACCTCTGATGATCTTAGCAATGGCGCCGAGCGCAGCATGAATGGACCCGATGTTCCATCTGCGGCGAGCTCGTCTTTGACAAAGCGTTGATTGGTCTCTGCTGCAAAGGCCGTCGCAGAGACACTGTCACCGTCAAAATCGGCTTTCAGTCCAGACAAACGCCGCGAGTACCGCCCGAGATCGGTTTCGGTGAAGCCCGTCTCATAGTCTCCGAACAAAGCTTGGAGCGTTTGCTTTTCAATTTTGACATATACCGGATAGCGACTTTCCGCATTTTTGTTCTGCCAGGTCCGGTCCCCATAGAGGGTGTAATAGGCATTCGGATCAATCTCATCAAAGAGCTCGCCATCGGCCGCGCCGCGTCGTTTGGCCGTATCAACCGCGACGGTGAGCAACCAATCACCTTTGACCACGCCTTTGGCAAAGAAGGCCAATCGTCCATCGCCGGAAAGCTCGTCAGCGCTGTGAGTGCCCGGTCCGGAAATATGCGAAATCAACCCTTCGGCCTCGGCGAGGCCGACAATAATCCAATCGCGCTTTTCGGGCTCCAACCAGACCTCAATATCTTTTATAGACCCATTCTGCAGAGGGACCTGCACATGGACGCGACCAGATTTCAGAGTGGGTTCCAGCTCGATATAGGCGATGCCATTCGCGCCCGTTCGGATGCCCGATACGGCCGAGAATCCCGCGTCGACAGGAGAGTCGAATTCCTCCTCAGCTTCTCTCGCCAATCGATACGGCTCAAACACCGAGGCTTCGACAATCCGTCCCTCATGCACGGCTTGACCGTTGGCACCTTCGAGGCGCACCGCGATGAGAGGTTTGGTTCGACCGTCTGCAACGAGAATAGACTGATCGGCGACGAGCGTTGCGCGATCGACCTGGTCGACAAACCAAATGTCACGTTCAATTCGATCAATCTCAGCGCCATCGGCATCGCTTCGGATCGCAACGAAAGTGTTCTTCCCGCGTTGGATATCAACCCCGCTCCACCGTGACAGTGCCGCGTCGCGAGACGCGGTGAGCTCTCGGCCAGCAAAATTCAAACCGGGAACCGGCAGGCCATTTAATTCAAGCCGAACACCAGAGTCGGGCGCATGTAGAATTCCCAGATCAATCGACCGGCCATTCGGTGTTTGCGCTGGGGTCGGGTAGGCCCAATCAAGTTTGGAGTTCGTTTTACTGATCTGCCAATTGGTGGTTACGTCTAAGGCTTCGTTCCCGTTTGGCTTCACAGATTTGAGCACTGACGTATCGGGGTTTGTTTGACGCAAATAGAAATTTGCGCGCCATACACTACCGCCTTGAGCGTCGACGAATTTTGACAGCGCAGACCCAGCATATCGCGAGTTTTCTTCGCAAATGATCGGTTCATAGCCGTCGGGCAGCGTCGCCTCATCGACTTGAACAATATGTGTTCCCGGACGCACGCCTTCGAAATGATAAAGACCGTTTGAATCGGTGACGACATATTCTCCGGTTTCCATGTAGAGGCGCACACCGGCGACGCCTTGCCCATCTTCAATCGAGCGTGCCCATGGTTGATCTGGATGGCAGGCTGCCTCTGCCACACGGCCAATAATGGTCAGGCGTGAGGTCAATAAATCTTCTTCGATGAAGACAGCCGCTTCAGCCCGATTTGATACAGCCGCACCGCTCGAATTGACCGCAATGGCGCGATTGATGGCTTCGCCTTGCGGCGTACCTGGGCCAACAGATGCTAAGTATGTGAATTGGATGGAGGCGCCTGGTAACACAATCGCGCGGTCGAAACTTAAGGTCTGACCGTCCGGCGAAATCGCGGGGTTTGGGACAACCGCCCCGTCCAGGCGGGCCGACCCTTCAACATAGCGCAAACCATCCGGTAATTCATCACGTAAGTTGAAGGGTGCGGGAATCGTGCCGCGATTTTCAACATTGATTGTATAGCCGATGAAATCTCCAAGCGCCGCTTGCGAGTCTGATGCGCGCTTTTCGAGCGTCAGGTCACCGGCAGGATCAATCGGAACATCAAACTTTACG
>JBCBQS010000031.1:0-17067 GCA_039820085.1 Pseudomonadota bacterium | reverse complement strand
ATCGTCCAGATCGCCTGAACGCACTCAATCCCGAACTTGTTGAAGCTTTGGCCACCTATTTCGAAGGCCTTTATCGTCAACACGACCGGCGGATCGTTGTCCTCAAGGGCGCGGGCCGCGGCTTTTGCTCGGGTCTCGACCTAACTTCTGGGACAGCAGACAAAGAGTGGGCGAAGTCGGCTCCACTACAAGCGGGGATGGCAACGCAGCGACAGATTGGCGATATTTACCGTGCGATGCGCCGCTGTCCGCAGCCGATTATTTCTCTGATTCAAGGCGCGGCGGCGGGGGGCGGACTTTCGCTAGCCCTTGCCTCGGACATCCGGATCGCCGGGCCAAAAGCGAAGTTGAACTGCGCCTATATTCGCATAGGTCTCACGGGCGCTGATATGGGTTCGAGCTACTTTCTCCCCCGCATTGTTGGCTTGAGTATGGCTTCAGAACTTTTGCTGACCGGGCGCTTTGTCCACGCGGAAGAAGCTTTGAACATCGGGCTTGTTTCCCATTTGGTTGAAGACAACTTGCTTGATGAAACCGCCGAAGGTCTCATCAAGCACATGCTGCGCACCGCGCCGTTTAGCCTTCGCCTGACCAAAGAAGCTCTGGCCTACGCCGTCGACGCGCCGAGCCTCGATGCGGCTATGGCCATGGAGGATCGCCAACAAATTCTAACGAGCCAAAGCAAAGACCATATCGAGGCTATGACCGCCTTTATGAGCCAGCGCGATCCAAAATTTGAAGATCGCTAGCGGACCGGTCTCGAAGCGTCGATTCACAGAAAAACGCCGCCCATATCAATTGATACGAGCGGCGTCTCAAAGACTTTAGTGCCAGGTTCTAGAATTTCACATCTGGCGGCGCGCTAAGTGCGGCGCGATCTTCACCAAGATCGAAGAACTCGCGCGGATCAAAATTGAAGCTTCCAGCGACCAGCGATCCAGGGAACTGCTCACGTGCCGTGTTATAGTCTTGGACAGCCGAGTTATAAAAGCGCCGCGCGGCCGCGATTTTATCCTCAATGACGGCAAGTTCGTCTTGGAGATCTAGGAAATTCTCGTTGGCTTTGAGATCTGGGTACGCCTCCGCCAAGGCAAAGAGCCGTCCCAGCGCTTGGCCAAGCATGCCTTCCGCCGCGCCCATTTCACCGGGCGTATTCGCGTTTACAGCCCCCTGGCGCGCTTGGATCACCGCATCCAAGGTCTCTTTCTCATGGGCGGCATAGCCTTTGACGGTTTCGACTAAGTTTGGAATCAGATTTTGGCGCTGTTTGAGCTGAACGTCGATATCCGCGAACGCTTGATTGCAACGTTGGCGCTTGGCGACGAGGCCGTTGTAAATTCCGATGATAAATACCGCGAGAAGGACAACAAGGCCCAGCACGACGAGTAATGGCGTCATTTAGAAAGTCTCCCTACAACTACGATCCCATATTCTTCAGGTAATGGTCATCTTGCCCCTGCGCAAGGTTCAACCCGCGAGGAGGATTTTTGCACGTGCAAAGACGGCCTCAAACATTTCGGACGTTAACCGGCGCGTATTGGTATTGTAGCGGGAGCAATGATAACTTGAGAGTAATGTGACATCGCCAATCTTGTATTCTGAAGCGTGACCAAACGGATAGTCTTTCAACTTCACCCCCAAGGCCCGAACCGTTGAATCGTGACTGATTTTACCTAGGCATAACAGCACTTTAACGTTGGATAGCGCATCTATGCGTGCATTTAGAAAGGGGCGACACTGGTTGATTTCTGCGCCAATTGGCTTGTTCTGTGGCGGGACGCATCGCACTGCGTTGGTGATCATCGCCTTCTTGAGTTTGAGCCCATCGTCGGGGCGGCGATCATACGTCCCAGTGGTAAATCCAAACTTCGCAAGCGTCGCGTAAAGGAGGTCGCCGGCCCAATCTCCTGTAAACGGTCGACCGGTCCGATTCGCACCCGTCATCCCAGGTGCCAACCCAATGATCAGGAGTTCGGCTTTATCGTCGCCAAAGCTTGGCACTGCGCCGTTAAACCACTTTGGTTCTTTCTCGCGTTGATCGAGAATAAATTGGCGTAAGCGCGGACATAAATCGCAGTCTTTTGGCGCTTCTGGCGCATATTGTATTGCAGCTGTTTTCGACATTGATTGACCACGTGATTCTGCAGGGTGCATGATTGATGTATCGAAGCCTATTTTCAATGCAAGTTCGGGTTGCGTTCGCTTGCTGCGGAGCATATAAAGGCGGGCTACAGGAGATTTACATGGCCCGAGTGACCGTTGAAGATTGCGTCGACAAAGTTCCGAACCGTTTTGATCTGATCCTTTTGGCGGCTCAGCGCTCGCGGATGATCCGGGAGGGCTCGCCTCTCACCGTTGATCGCGACAATGATAAAGACCCGGTCGTGTCATTGCGTGAGATCGCTGACGAGTCGATCGATCTTAAAGTCGTGAAAGAATCTCTTGTCGCTGAACTTCAAGAAGTGCGTCCGGGTGAGGAAGAAGAGCGCGAGGCAGATCGCCTGGCACTTCAGTCTGGCCCAGCGGCGACTGAAGAAGATGTTATGCGTGCTTACCAGGCCGAACTCGAGTCTGGCCGCGACGACCGAATGTAGGTGTGAATGGCAATTGCGACCGTCAAATCAGAAGACCGGTCGCGCGCTTCTAGGCCGCCGCGTGGCACACGTGATGATGAGCCGTTTCTAACCAAAGAAGAATTGGCCGGAATGGTCATGGCTTATCAGCCTGACGCTGATCGGAATCTGTTAATTTCGGCCTATGAGTTTGCACGCGAGAAGCACGGCGACCAGCTGCGTCAATCGGGTGACCCCTACTATTCGCATCCAGTTCGCGTTGCGACCCTGCTGGCGTCTATCCGTTTGGATCAAGCCACGATCATGGCAGGCCTTCTCCATGACACTGTCGAAGACTGCGATGATGTCGATCTCGCTTTGATCGACTCACTGTTTGGAACCGATGTCTCAGAGCTGGTCGATGGCGTGACGAAGCTCGGTCAGCTTGAGTATCAGAGCGAGGCCAGCAAACAGGCGGAGAACTTCCAAAAGTTCATTCTGGCAACCGTGAACGACGTGCGTGTCCTTTTAGTCAAACTCGCGGACCGCATGCACAATATGCGGACCCTGCACTACAAAAAGAAAGAAGAGTCCCGCCGCCGCGTCGCCCGCGAGACAATGGACCTTTACGCGCCCCTCGCGCGTCGGGTCGGACTTCACTACGTCGCGTCTGAGATGGAAGATCTCGCTTTCCAACATCTCAATCCAGAGGCTCGTGAGCAAATCCTTGCCCAATTGGAAGCGCTTGAATCGCGCAACAAGGATGACTTGGAACGTATTCGTCTCGCCATCCGACAAGTCATGGAACGAGAAGGACTTGAGTGCCGCATTCGGGGGCGTCGCAAAGAACCCTATTCGATCTGGCGTAAGCTCGAAAAAAAGTCGATTTCGTTTGAGGATGTTGCCGATATTTTTGGATTTCGCGTCATCGTCGATACGCCAGCTCAGTGTTACAAAGCGCTCGGGGCGTTCCATACCGAATGGGCGTGTCTGCCGGACCGATTTCGCGATTTTATTTCCGTACCAAAACCCAATGGTTACGCCTCATTACACACAACGGTTCGCGCCAGTGGAAACCGTTTGGTTGAGCTCCAAATCCGCACTGAAGAGATGGACGATACCGCCGAACGAGGCGTCGCGGCACACTGGACCTATAAGAACAGCGCTTACGGCTTCGACATTGATAGCTCGCGCGCTGCCGGTTTAGACCCGTCCGCAAACCTTCAGGCCTTTGGCGAACTCCTCGCCCATGGCGGTGACGCCGATGACTTTCTCGAGCACGCCAAGATGGAGATGTATCGCACACATGTGTTCGCGTTCACGCCGAATGGCCGCTTAGTGCTGCTCCCAGCTGGCTCTATGCCGCTTGATTTTGCTTATGCGGTCCACACGGCGATTGGCGACACATGTGACGGCGCAAAGATCAATGGCGTGCCCCGCAATATGCGAACGGCATTGCAGAATGGTGACGTGGTCGAAATCATTCGGCGCGGAGAACCGCGACCGATGGCCGGATACGAAACACTCTGCGTGACGGGACGCGCACGTGCGGCGCAACGCAAACTTCGCCGCGAACTTGAAACCCAGCAATTCTCTAATCTCGGTCGAAACATGCTCGAACGTGCCTTGCGTCAGCATGATATCGATCCAGTCGGGGTCGATATGCGCAAAGTTTCAGAGCGCGCCGGCTTTGACGGCATACAAGTCATGTTCGAAGCGCTGGGGCGTAACCATGACGAGGTCAGCCGTATCCTCGATATTGCGTTCCCAGGGCTCGATCTTGTGCAAGAAGACGGCGAGGCGAAAGTCACGCTGGATGATGAGCACGCTGCCAGCATGATTGCGGGAGAGAATCTCACGCCTGGCGTCACTGTTCATCTTGGTGAGTGTTGCCACCCCATTCCTGGCGATCGCATCGTCGGATTGCGGCAACCTGATAAAGGCTTGGTGGTCCACACAATCTATTGCGGCAAAGTCGCGGAGTTCGACGACAAACCTGAATTGTGGGTGGATTTGCAATGGACGGAGCTGGCGAAATCTGGCGTCCGCGCGGTTGGCCGGATCGCTGTAAATGCAGCTGACAATAAAGGCGTTCTTGCGCAACAATGCAGCGTCGTCGCTCAGGCCGGTGGAAACATAACCGGCGTATCGACCCACAGCCGCGGCCCTGGCTTTATGGAACTTGTCTTTGACATCGAAGTCGATGATCTGCGTCACTTAGAACAAATCAAAGCGGCGCTGCGAGCCTTGGCGGTCGTGGAGCGCGTTGAACGGCTCGAGGAGAGTGAATTTGAATAATGATGATGTCCTGCAAGTGTTTCGCGATGCAGGCGCGCTCCTAGAGGGGCACTTTATCCTATCTTCGGGACGACGGAGTCCGGTCTTTTTGCAGAAGGCGCTGGTTTTTTCAGAACCCGAATTATCCTCAAAGCTCAGCGCAGCGCTTGCAACGAAAGTCAAAGCGGCGCTTGGCGAGATCGATGTCGTCGTCGGGCCTGCGATGGGCGGTGTTATTCCAAGCTATGAACTTGCGAGACATCTCGGATGCCGCGCAGTGTTCGTAGAGCGCGTCGATGGCGCATTTGAACTGAGACGGAGTTTCGAGCTCAAGGACACAGATCGTGTCTTAATCGCAGAAGACATCGTCACCACCGGACTATCGTTCCGGGAAACGGTCGAGGCCTTGCAAAAGCTACCCGGCACAGTTGTCGGCGGGTCTTGTATCATTGATCGCAGCGGCGGAGACGCCGATGTTGGATGTGAATTGGTCTCTCTCGCTGCGATCAAATTCCCAGACTATGACGCCAATGAATTGCCACCTGAGCTGGAAGCCATTCCAGCATACAAGCCCGGCAGTCGAGGTTTGAAATAATGGCAGATCGGATCCGACTCGGCGTCAATATCGATCATGTCGCGACCATCCGAAATGCACGCGGCGGGTCGCACCCCGATATTGCCCGCGCCGCTGAAATGGCAACAGAAGCAGGCGCGGACGGAATTACCTTTCATCTCCGCGAAGACCGTCGCCACATTATGGATCCAGATCTACAAGCGATCCGCGCGGCCACCCATTTGCCGTTAAATATGGAAACCGCAGCGACCGACGAGATGCATGTCATTGCGATGGATTATAAGCCTGAAACCGTCATGTTCGTTCCAGAGAAACGCGAAGAACGGACGACCGAAGGCGGCTTGAACGCGACCCGCGAGCACAACAAATTGGTGCCAATGATCCGATCGCTAAAAGAGAATGGAAGCCGGGTTTCATTGTTCATTGAGCCCGATCCGGTGCAACTGATCGCGGCCAAACGCATGGGCGCAGACATTACAGAGTTCCACACCGGTCGTTATGTTGAACTCAGTCTCGCGGGTGAGATTGAGCTCGCTCAAGCTGAACTCGAACGGATCGCAGACTGCGCGAAGCGGGCAATCGATCTCGGAATAGAACCGCAGGCTGGTCACGGATTGACGTATGATACCGTTCAACCGATCGCCGCCATTCCAGAGCTGACCGAACTCAACATTGGCCATTTCCTCATGGGAGAAGCGATCTTTGCGGGCCTTATCCCAGCCATTCAGCATATGCGCCAACTCATGGATGAGGCGCGCGCGTGATTATCGGCATAGGGAATGATCTTTGTAATATCGACCGCATAAAAGGCTCGCTGGAGCGCTTCGGCGAACGCTTTGAGAATCGCTGTTTTACCGAAGGCGAGATTGCGAAAGCCCGGCGCCGCCGCCTAACAGCCGAGACGTATGCAAAGCGGTTTGCGGCAAAAGAAGCCTGCGCGAAAGCACTTGGCACCGGGGTTCCGCGTCGCGGTGTCCACTGGAAGATGATGGAGGTCGTCAACCTGCCATCCGGCAAACCGACCCTAAAACTCACTGAAGGCGCCGAAAAACGCCTCGCCGAGCTCACCCCTGACGGCTATGTGGCGCAGGTGCATTTGACCATGACCGATGACTATCCTTGGGCCGAGGCTCAGGTGATTATTGAAGCGCTCCCCGCATGAAACGCCCTTCGCGTCCTAAACGTACGAGACACCGCGCCGCGGCGAAGTCGCGTCAGCGCCCGACGCTCACCCCCAATCAACGCAAAGCGCTCGAAGCTGATATTGGATACCGGTTCAAAGATGAGTCTCTGTTAACGAAGGCGCTGACGCATCCAAGCCTCATCGATGAATATCACGGCAGTGTCGGCTTCTCCAATCAGCGATTAGAATTCCTCGGCGATCGTGTGCTCGGATTGGTTATGGCTGAGCTTCTGATCAATAAGTATCCCAAGCACCGCGAAGGTTATCTCACCAAGCTCTTTCATCAATTGGTCTCTGGACCAACTTGCGCGCAGGTTGGCGCACGCTTCAATTTGCGCGATTATTTGTTCATGGATGCGTCAATGCAATCCAATCAACAGAGCCAATATGACAAGGCTGTCGCTGACGCCATCGAAGCCTTGATTGCGGCGATCTATCACGATGGCGGTCTTGATGCTGCCGAACGATTTATAAAAAAGTGTTGGCTCTTTGATGACTTGGCTGCCGGTGATATGGGGCCCGATGAAAACCCAAAAACGCTTTTGAGCGATTGGTGCGGCGCCCATCAAACCGCTTATGCTGTATATGAAACGATCGAAATGTCTGGCCCGGATCACGCCCCTGTCTTTACCGTAAAAGCTTCTATCGAAGGCCATGGCGAGGCGATCGCGAAAGGCAGCAACAAAGCAAATGCCGAGCGCGCCGCCGCCAAGGCCCTGCTCGACCTGTTAGAAAGACCCGAATGAGTGAATTAACGTCCGCCCTGCCCTCTGAAGCCGACATTACGCATGCTGGCTTTGCCGCGATCATAGGCGCCCCGAATGCGGGCAAGTCGACACTGACCAATCTTCTGGTCGGAACTAAAGTCGCGATCGTGACGCACAAGGTGCAAACGACGCGCTTCCCAATCCGAGGCGTTGCCCATCAAGGGCCTGTGCAAATCGTCCTGGTCGACACGCCAGGTATCTTCCGTGCCAAGAAGCGGCTCGATCGGGCAATGGTCAAAGCCGCCTGGTCAGGGGCGGAAGACGCCGATGCAATTGTCCATTTGATCGATGCATCTGCGTGGGTTGCTGAAAAGTCTGGTGAAGCCTCGGGCGCTCAAAAACTCTCTGTCGAAGATGATAGACGCGTGATGCAAACGCTCAAAGAAACGGGTCAACAAGCGCTGCTGGCGCTCAACAAAATTGATCTATTTGCCCATGAACACGTGTTGCCCATCATGGCCGAGCTCAACGAAACAGGCGTCTATGACGAGATGTTTATGATCTCGGCCTTGAACGGTGACGGGGTCGCCCCGCTTCGGGAAAAGCTTGCCCAACGAATGCCTAAGGGTCCAGCACTATATCCGCCAGAACAGACGGCAGACCTTCCGATGCGCCTCCTCGCTGCAGAGGTTACGCGAGAGAAGCTGATGCTGCGTCTGCATCAAGAATTGCCATACCAATTAATGGTCGAAACAGAGAGCTGGGAACCCTTTGACAATGGAGCGGTCCGAATTCGACAGGCCGTGATCATCGCACGTGAGCAGCATAAGGGCATGATACTGGGCAAAGGCGGCAGCGCAATAAAGGCGATTGGCAAAGCCGCTCGGGAAGACCTCGCGGAAATGCTCGGCCAACCGATCCATCTCTTCTTATTTGTCAAAGTTGATCCCAAATGGATGGAACGCCGCGAGGCCTATCAGTCCGTTGGCTTGGAGTTCGATGCCTAAGGAGACAGCTTATGGAATGGCGTGACCAAGCGCTCATTCTTGGTGGACGACGCTTTGGCGAAAGCGGATTGATTCTCGATGTCTTAACCGCCCAGAAAGGCCGTCGCTCAGGGCTCATCTATGGGGGCGCGAGTAAGAAGAAGCGCGCGCAATACGAACCGGGCAACACTGTCGAGCTCAGCTGGTCAGGCCGCCTTGAAGAACAGCTGGGGCGCTTCACGGTCGCAGAAGTGGTGACAAGCCGTGCGGGACGGTATCTTGATCGCCCAGAAGTCTTAACCGCGATCGACACAATTGCAGCGCTGCTGCGCGGCGCGGTTGATGAAGGGGACACCGCCGGCTCTGCTGTGTTTGGACCGACAGAAATCCTCCTCGACACACTCGACACTTGGCCGGTATGGCCGGCCTTATATGCGCGCTGGGAACTTGGATTGCTCTCAGCGCTTGGTTTTGGTTTGGACTTGGAAAAATGTGCCTTATCCGGGGCCAATGACGGCCTGACCCATGTTTCTCCGAAAACAGGACGCGCTGTCAGAGGGTCAGAAGCGGAACATTATGTCGAACGCCTATTTCCCCTTCCCGCCTTTCTCATCGACCCAAGTGCTTTGGCGATGGTCGAAGATATTGAGGATGCGCTCCAACTCACCGGATACTTCTTAGAAACGCGATTATTTTCATCCGTTCACAAGGCGCTCCCAGAGTCACGGCGTCGATTGGTGCCCAAACTTATTGGTTGAAAACACTATCTATTCAACTTTCGTTCAGGCGCATGTACGCATGGGTGATGTGTGTTCAGGGACAGAGAATCGATTAGAGGCTGATAAATGAAAAAAACGATTGCATTCGGCGCGATGAGCGTCGCCCTCCTAGGGCTTGTGGGCTGTATTCATGTAGATGAAGGCGATTGGTCCGACTCAGAGGAAATCGCTCGCAATACCGAAACCGCGCTGCGCGTCTGCGGTGGGCCAGGCACAGTCGAGAAAGTCACTGAAGACGGATATACCTGTAAATCCGAATAAATATCGATATAATATTGTTTTAATACATGTAATCGCGTCAATTATTCAAATTGGCGCGATTATTTTATAATTGTATTCAAATTATTTGAATTCTCTGTATTCACTTATGCGAGAGCTATATTATGAATACAGATACTTCTGGTCTTGACACCCCCAAAGACTCCGGTTGGCTTTTACTCAACGATGACTGCTGTGAAACTCAAGAGGGGCAAGCAAACCCTCTTTTAAGCGTGACGCTTTGGGTTTCCGTCGACGGGCAAACTCTCACGCTCGATGTCGAAACTGAGCATCCATGCGGAATCAAGCAAGTCGATATTGACCTCAGAATTATCACGTCCAATGCCGAGGTTTGGAAACTCATCACCACCGAGCGCGGATCATTCAGTTGGGCCTTTTCGCCACAAGACCTGCGCCAATTGCCTGAGCCGATTGGCGTTAGCGCCTCGGTGATTGTGCTATCGATCAGCGATTGTGGGACGTTCGCGCGCGAAACACGGCGCACCTATTTGTTCTAGACCTAACTCGAAAACTATCGGCAAGTCTCCGTGCTGCCCATGTCGAGATGAAAGTGATCTGCATGCGCGGCGTCATAGTCAGGGCCCAGTGTTGTCGAAAACAGTTTGCAGGCCTGCTTATGCACCCGTGTCAGGTATCGACCAGCTTTGCTGCGCTCGCGCCAGTGGTCGCGAACGCGGATTCGCGTGCCGTCTTCCAAGACAAATCCAGAGATATCAATCGCATTGGCATAGGAATGTTGCGACCTCGTCCGGGTCCCGGCAATGTTGCGGCAACTAAATGACCCATAGGTTTCGATCTGGCGCAAAGGGGAGCCAAACATCCGCTCCGCCTGGGGGCGCAAGACATGTCGCTCCCAAATATGCAGCGCGGCCATTTGATGACATGTCATCCGCAAGGGCGCCGCATTGAAAGGGGTTAAGGAGCGATTGAGCTGAAGCGTCTCTTCCAAAGGACATCTGGTTTCGGCCCCATCGGCTCCAAGAACTGTGAACTCCACCCCCGCCTCCAGCAGCTTTGATCGGCACAAAGCTTCATCGTATTTCAGCGCTGTGAGCTTGCTATAGGTTGCCAGTCCAATCGGCTCTGTCAGGTCTGGCGGACGCAATGGATTGTGCTGATAAGGTAAAAACCGGTGCACCAGGTAGATCAGGGTGACGAGCCCGACCCCGAACAAAATCAATCGCCAGCGATGCATGGTATTCCTTCGTTAACCAATCGGCGTTTTCTGTTAACCTGAACAAAAGTGTGGCGATTCTTCGCCGGAAAAGACCTTAGGGGTGCGCATGACTGATCTTTTGGATTCAGACGACGACCGCATTATCAATGAGCCGCTCAGCGAAGCGCTGACCAAGCGATACCTGGCATATGCCTTATCGACGATCACGTCACGTGCGCTGCCCGACGTTCGCGATGGTTTGAAACCTGTCCAACGGCGCATCCTGTATGGCATGCGCGAGTTGAAGCTCAATCCCGATGGCGGATACCGTAAATGTGCGAAAGTTGTAGGCGAAGTCATGGGTAATTATCACCCGCACGGCGACGCTTCGATTTACGATACGATGGTGCGATTGGCGCAGGATTTCTCAGTCCGATATCCCCTCGTTGATGGCCAAGGGAATTTCGGCAACATTGACGGCGATAGTGCGGCAGCGATGCGGTATACGGAAAGCCGCATGACTGAAGCCGCTCAGCTCTTACTAGACGGTCTGAGCGAGAATGCTGTCGATTTTAAACCAAACTTTGATGAGAACACCGAAGAACCGGTGGTTCTGCCTGCAGGCTTTCCAAATCTTCTCGCGAATGGTGCGACCGGTATCGCGGTGGGCATGGCAACCAGCATTCCTCCGCACAATGTCGCCGAAGTAATCGATGCAGCTCTTTTACTTGTGGACAAGAAGACCACGCCAACCACCGAGCTTCTGGAGGTCATGCCTGGTCCGGACTTCCCAACCGGCGGCGTGATTGTCGAATCCAAAGAGTCGATTCTTGAAGCCTATGAAACCGGCCGCGGCAGCTTCCGGATGCGCGCGAAATGGCACGTTGAGGATTTGGGGCGCGGCACTTGGCAGGTCATTGTTACAGAGATCCCGTATCAGGTTCAGAAGTCTAAGTTGATCGAACGCTTGGCGGATTTGATCGAAACAAAGAAAGCTCCGCTGCTCGCTGATGTACGTGACGAGAGCGCTGAAGACATTCGCCTCGTCCTTGAGCCACGCGCTAAGACGGTCGAACCAGATGTGTTGATGGAAAGCCTGTTCCGGATCTGTGATCTTGAAACGCGCTTTAGCCTCAATATGAACGTTCTGCACAAAGGCGCGCCGCAAGTTATGGGCTTGCGTGACGTGCTTCGCGCCTACCTCGATCACCGCCGTGAAGTCCTAATCCGTCGTTCACAGTTCCGACTGGATAAAATCGAGAAACGGCTACACCTCCTCGATGGTTACCTGATCGCTTTCCTGAACATTGACGAAGTGATCCGGATCATCCGCGAAGAGGATGAGCCGAAACAGGTCATGATGTCACGATTTGGCATCACGGATATCCAAGCTGAAGCCATCCTGAACCTCCGATTGCGAGCGCTGCGCAAGCTCGAAGAAATGGAAATCCGCAAAGAACGGGACGAGCTCAATGAAGAGCGCAGCGATCTCGCGGCTCTACTTGGATCCGAAGCGCGACAATGGACCAAGGTCAAGAAAGAGCTCAAAGAGGCGCGTAAGGTCTTCGATCCAGAGACTGAACTCGGTCGCCGTCGGGCGAAGTTCGGCGAGGCACCGATCATCGATGTTGGCGCCGCCCTCGAAGCCTCCATGCCGAAAGAACCGCTTACAGTTGTTTTGTCCACCAAAGGGTGGATCCGAGGCATGAAAGGTCATGGAATCGACCTCGAGTCTGCAAAATTCAAAGACGGCGACACCCTGCTCTTCTCAGAAGAAGTCTTCACGACAGACAAACTCATTCTGATGTCTTCAGACGGTCGCGCCTTTACGTTGACTTGCGACAAACTCCCCGGTGGCCGCGGGCATGGCGAGCCCATCCGCATTTCAATTGATCTCGAAGACAGCGTCGACATAGTCGGGATGTTTAAACTCGATATGTCGCGAAAGCGTATCATGGCGTCTGATGCGGGATACGGTTTCATCGTCCAAGAGTCCGAACTTGAGTCCAATCGCAAAGCCGGCAAGTCGGTCGTTTCGGTTCCGGATGGCGGGAAACTGCTCGTGGTTGATATTGCCGGTGGCGATCACGTTGGCGTCATTGGCACCAATAAAAAGCTGCTAATATTCCCAATTGACGAGTTGCCCGAAATGTCTCGCGGCAAGGGCAACAAGCTGCAAAATTATCGTGGCTCCGATAAACTCGCTGATGCCATCGTCTTCCACGCAGAGGACGGCCTGATTGTGACCGACAGTGCTGGTCGCATGCGTGGGTTCCCCGAATGGCGCGAGTGGCTCGGTAAGCGTGCCCAAGCGGGTAAGTCGGTTATGCGCGGCTTCCCGCGCTCTGGTAAGTTTACGGGATGATCAAGGACCGATAAGCTTCGTCTATGATCACTCCTAGCTATCTCCAGCGCATGGCGCGGTACAATAAATGGCAAAACGACAATATTTATGGGACTGCAGACCAACTCACGGATGAAGACCGCAACGCCGACCGCGGCGGATTCTTTAAATCCATCCATGCCACGCTCTCCCACATTCTGTGGGCCGATCAGCTTTGGATGAGCCGTTTGTCTGACTGGACCGCGCCGTCTGGGCCGTCGCGAGATGTGCCTTTGTATGATGATTGGGATGATCTCAAAGCGCGCCGCGCGGCGGCTGATGCGCAATTTCTCGACTGGTCAGAACAATTGTCGCAAGCGGACATTGACGGCGACTTGGAATGGTATTCTGGGGCCATGAAGCGCACCATGACCCGCCCTCGCGCGGTCTGCATGATGCAAGTGTTTAATCATCAGACGCATCATCGCGGGCAAGTGCATGGCATGCTGACAGCAATCGGGTTGCAACTCCAAGATACCGATATCCCGTTCATGCCAGACGAATATCTTTAGGGCCCAATCCGTTGACCGAAATCCATCCTCCGACTGTGCGATACGACCTCGCGCCGCCGATCGCCGAACTGGTTCTAGACCGCCCTGAAAAACGCAATGCGTTGTCTGCAGATATGTGGGCGCGGCTTCCTGATTTGGTTGCCCGCGCCACGAAAGATCCGAGCGTCAAAGCGCTCATCCTGCATGGAGGGACCGCAGGCGCGTTCGCGGCTGGGGCCGACATATCTGAATTTGGGACGATTTATGCCACACCTGATTCCGCTGAGGCTTTCGGCGCAACGATTGCCAAGGCACTAGATGCGATTGAGACGTGCCCTAAACCGACCATTGCCGCGATTGAAGGCGCATGCGTCGGCGGCGGGGTTAGTCTTGCAATGGCCTGTGATCTTCGCATTGCCAGTGCAACCAGCAAATTCGGTGTGACACCGGCAAAGATCGGTTTGGTTTATCCAGCAGGCGACACACGCCGCTTATTACAAGCAATCGGACCTGGCGCGACCAAAGACTTGCTCTTTTCCGGGCGGATCATTGACGCAGACACGGCCAAAGAGATGACGCTTATCGATCATTTGGTCGATCCCGGCCATGCCGTAGACGCGGCGCGGACATTTGCCGCCGACATCTCGAATAACTCTCAATGGTCCATCCAAGCGATAAAAACGATGATTGCTGGCGTCCAGTCAGGTTGGACGGATGATGATCCCCGCGCGACAAACCTATTCGCGCAAGGCTTTAGCAATGTTGATTTCGAAGATGGGCACAAAGCCTTCATCGAAAAGCGCGCACCGAAATTTACGTTTGAATAGACCTATAGGCCGATCACATCGCTCATATCGTAGAGCCCAGGCGACTGTGTCGCGGCCCACTCAGCGGCTTTAATGGCACCATGTGCAAACACAGCGCGATCAAGCGCTGTATGGCGCAAAGATACAAATTCCATTTCAGATCCGAACGTCACTTCATGGTCGCCAATAACACCACCGGATCGTCGGACCGAAAAGCCTATTTTGCCCGGCACTCTTTTCGCATCAGGACCATTATAGGGCGCCGTTTTAAGCTCGCTTAGCGCGGCGCCGCGTCCAGATGCGGCCGCTTGTCCAAGCATCAACGCAGTCCCTGAGGGCGCGTCGACTTTGTGCCGATGATGGGTCTCAAGGACCTCAATATCCCAATCGTTCGCGAGACGCTCGGCAGTTTGTTTCACAAGAGCCTCTAAGAGGTTGACCCCAAGCGAGAAGTTCCCCGCTTTGACAATGATGAGATCCGTCGCCGCGGCTGCAATTTCGCGCTCTTGGTCATCAGAAAATCCAGTGGTCCCAATGATGATCGCGGGCACGCCAAGTTTCGGCAAGCGCGAAACGGCATCCAGTGTCGCGTCCGGCACAGTAAAATCAATCCAGATCGAAGCACCGCGCGCCGCGGCTGAAACGTCTCCCAGAACCATTCGACCCAGCGGCTCTAGACCCGCCACCGTGCCGATGTCTTGTCCAAGGTTCGGCGACTGCGAGGTTTCACTGCCACCACTGATACGATGTCCATTGTCTAAAGCGGCGCCGACCAATTGACGGCCCATTCGACCGGCACAGCCGGCAATGGCGATGTTGAGCTGATCTGTCATGAACGCCTTATACCGGGCTTCGCCCATCTGACCATATACCATCTCGAATTAGCATCATGGACCGCCGCGAAACACCTCTAGGCAGCTTTGTTCCGCGCTGTTAGAGCGCGCGCATGTATCAGATTACTGCTCGCGGACCGCGCGCCGCCATCGAACGCGCTTGGGACACACTTGCTTGGACCGATCCATCACCCGCCGGCGCGGTCGATGCGAAGGAAGAGACCAAGCTCACCTGGCGCTTAGACGCGTATTGTGAAACCCGCGACAGTGCGGATGCCAGCATGGCGCTCATTCGGGATGTCGCACCTGAGCTCAACCCCGTCATGGAAGCGCTCGAAGATCGTGATTGGGTAACTTTATCATTGGAAGGCTTACCGCCAGTTCGCGCGGGCCGTTTTATTGTCGCCGGTAGTCATGCACTGACAGAGACGTCGCCCGGCAAAACAGACATTCTGATCGAGGCAGGTCCCGCGTTCGGAACCGGTCATCACGGCACGACTCTCGGCTGCTTGCTCGGTTATGAACACGTTTTGCGCTCAAAACCACCAAGCCGCGTTCTTGATGTCGGCACCGGATCGGGCGTGCTTGCGATTGCTGCGATCAAGACGGGTGCGAAGCGCGCGATTGGGACTGAAATCGACGTGCAGAGCGTCGCGGTCGCGAATGAGAACGCCCGCAAAAATAATGTCTCAAACCGTTTTAAGACCTATCACACGCGCGGCGCGAGCAATCGAACCATTCAAACAGCCGCTCCGTACGACTTGATCTTTGCAAACATACTTGCGCGCCCTTTGACGCGACTGGCCCCGGTTTTAACGCCGCTGCTCGGCCGGAACGGGCATGTCATCTTATCTGGGCTGCTCGTTCATCAAGAGCCGCTTGTCCGCGCCGCTTATGCCGGGCGCGGACTGTCTTTGGTCAAACGCATCCGACAAGACGGCTGGTCGACCTTGGTGTTTCAGCGGTCCTAGTGCGCTTGACGACGCGTGGCGCGAGCCATGCGTTTTGACAAAAGCCGCGGGCGATCAACGCTCGGGTCATTGGGTGGAGCGACAGCGACGGTTACCGGGTGAGCGGGATCGACTTCTTGAACATTCTTCGAAATCGTCGGGAAGAACGCCTGTAGTCCTGAATGTGTGCGCAAATGCGTAAGAGGTTTCATGTCAAATATCCTGGGAGGAGGTTTTTATGTTATAGGTTCTATATAGAATTAAACCGTTGCATTTTTATATACAAAACCTCTTTTATTCATGTGTTCTCGCATACCTCATTTTCGGCTTTGCACGGCTTTAAGTTCTTCTCTATCTAAGCGCCATGAAACAAAATTTTGATGTTAAAGGCGGTCCGCATGTTGGCCGCGAAAATCTCCCCAAGCTTCGCGCGATTTTGTCAGAAAAGGCGCTTGATGGCTTTTACGTGCCGCACGAAGACGAGTATCAGAACGAGTATCTCCCAGACGCCAATGAGCGCCTGCTTTGGGTGAGTGGATTTAGTGGGTCATTTGGGTCCGCGCTTATTCTGCTCAATCGCGCCGCACTATTCATTGATGGCCGCTATACAATCCAAGCCGCCGAGCAGACCGATCACGACCTCTTTGAGCGCGTTGCGGTTCCCGATCCTGGTCCATTTGGATGGCTCGCGCAGCAAGACTTGACGGGTCAAGCAATTGGCTATGATCCACGGCTCATGACGCCAAACGATGTGGCCCTCTTTCAGGCCGCAGCCATGCGGGCCGGGGCAAACGTACGCGCCGTGGAAACAAATCCAGTCGACCGCGCCTGGACAGAGCGACCACCCCAGCCGAAAGCCCCTATTCTGCCGCATGCAGACCGCTTTACTGGACAAAGGTCTAAAGACAAACGCTCGGAAATTGCGACACATCTAAAAACAACTGGCGCAGATGCCGTGGTGATCACATCTCCGGCGAGCCTCGCTTGGTTGTTCAACATTCGTGGGGCAGACGTATCCTGCTCGCCCCTGCCGCTCGGCCGAGCGATCGTACGCTCGGATGGGAGCGCAACGCTGCTGATAGATCCCGACAAAGACAGCGCGGATCTGCGT
>JBCBQS010000030.1:0-17345 GCA_039820085.1 Pseudomonadota bacterium | reverse complement strand
ATTGAGCACAACAAGATCAGCGCCTTCAGGGCTCTCGACGGGCGCATAGCCGATCGGGGCCAGCACATCTTTCATGCGCTCGCTGTCATACACATTCATCTGGCATCCATAGGTCTTGATAAAGACCGATTTGCCGGTTTTTTCAGAACTCGTTTTGGTCATCGCGCGGCTTATGACTGAAATTCAGTCAAAAAGCCATATGCGCGATCAGCGTTTCGCATTTAAAACAGGACATATAGTCCTTTGACGAGGGCGACGAGAAAGACCGAGCCTATTGCAGTGAGCATGGCGATGTAGGTTCCTTCTCGCAGTTTTTCACGATCCAGAATTGGGCCGTTAAATCGTTCGGCATCATCATTTTGTCGTTTGTGCATCGGAAGCGTAGTCATATTGATCTCCCTTCACGGCTAACTTCACTATGCGGGGAGTGTACCAGACAATTCAGAAAATACAACGAAATCGGACGAAAAATATGCATCCATACGGATAAATAAAATGTCAGAACACCGCATAAATAGAAAATCTCCAGTATTTATAGCGGCGTATCGGCGACCAGGCTCTGGACGAAGTGGCGTTTTGTCGTCATGGCACCCGGTATGACCCGTACGCTTCTCTTTAATAAACCCGATAACGTCCTGTCGCAGTTCACAGATCGCGGCACTGAGGGCACGCCGCGCCAGACACTGTCAGCCTTTATCGACGTGCCGGGTGTCTATGCAGCGGGGCGGTTGGACCGCGATAGCGAAGGGCTTTTGGTTCTGACCGATAATGGCCGGTTGCAAGCGCAAATTTCCAATCCGAAAAATAAAACTCCAAAAACCTATTGGGCGCAGGTCGAGCATATTCCCGATGACGCCGCGCTCGAGCATTTGCGACAGGGCGTGCAGTTGAAAGATGGCACAGCCAAAGCTGCACACGTGGAACGGATCGATCCGCCAACTGATTTGTGGCCGCGAACACCGCCAATCCGCGTGCGAAAGTCTATCCCTGATTGTTGGATCGCTTTAACGATCAGCGAGGGGCGAAACCGCCAAGTGCGCCGAATGACAGCGGCGATTGGCCATCCAACTTTGCGGCTCATTCGTGCTCAAATCGGCAATTGGACGATTGACGGTTTAGCTCCTGGGGAGTGGCGAGACGTCTAGGATTTCGCCAAACGCGCCTTGGTCACGCCGGCATGGGGTTTGGCGCATGCCGGATCCTCCGGCCAGTCATGCTTCGGATAGCGACCACGCATGTCTTTTGCCATATCGAGATAGCCCGATTGCCAAAATTGCGGGAGATCTTGAGTGGTCGCCACCGGTTTCCCACCGGGTGAAAGCATCTGTACGGTCACCGGGATACGACCATCGGCCAGGGCAATGCGCTGACTTGCGCCATATAGCTCTTGGACTTTGCATTCGATCAATGGAGCGCGCTCGTCGAGCCAATCGATTTTGGCCTTCCGCCCGGAAGGAAGCGTGATCACTGTCGGCGCTTTTTGATCAAGCGTTTGTGGCAGCGGCCAATCTAATTGCGCTTTCAAGGCATCGGTCACTTTGCCAACACTCGGACGGGTGAAGGTGTGCTGGTCCAAAACGGGCGCAAGCCAGTCCTCGACGTTTTCTGCGAGGGTTGTTTCAGTCCAGTCCGGCCATCTCTCGTCGGATACGCTTCTCAAATGCGTGATCCGCGCAAGCAAAGTGCAGATAGCGTGTGATAATCCGATGGCCTCGAAGCCGTGAGTTTTGATGTGATCGAGAAAGGCTTGGTTGGCGATCGCTGTTGGCGGTTTGGGCAATGGTTGTTCGCTTAACACGATGGCGCCGATCGCTTTGACCCGTCTGGCCGTGAACGTCCCTCGATCAGGGTCAAATTTTGCCGTGTGTTTGGTCTCGACATCTGACGCGCGCAGCGCGGTGGATTCATCGATCGCTGTCGCGAGCGTGATCCGGGCCGATCTCGCGCTGCCCGTCATGTCAGCCACGACCAACCAATCGGATTTCGCAAGCGGTGAGGCTTCATCCACTTGGCCGCCGCGCCCAGAGGCCAGGACGTATTGGTTGGCCGTCCCGGCACGTTTTCGAGCAATTGCGTCGGGCCATCCGTTTGCGAGACAGTCACCCACGCGTCCCGCAGGTTTCGCGTCATGGCTCCATCGTGCGGCTTGGCGTTTCAGAGTCTTCGAGCGCGGGCTCTGGTCGCGTTGGAAGTTCGCAAGACGCGCGTTGAGATCATCGCTGTTTCCCCCCATGCCACGTTCGCTAACGACAGCGGCGATCTGTGCCCCGAGTGCGCGCATCTCCGGCGTTCGCGCTTTTACGAGCAGGGCGGCCAGCCGAGGCGAGAGAGGAAGCTGCGCCATCTCCTTTCCGATCTTTGTCAGCTGACCCGCTTCGTTCAAGGCGCCGAGGGTCGTCAAGTCTTCGCGCGCGGCTTGCAATCGTCCGAGCGGTGGAGGGGTCAACCAGTCGAGCGCCGCTGCATCGACATTGCCCCAATCTGCCAGGGTAAGACACAAGCCAGACAGATCGGCGATTTGAATGTCTGGAGTCGGTGCTGCAGTCAGGCCGCGCGTTTCCGCTTCATCCCACAGGCGATAGCAAATGCCAGGGCCGAGACGACCTGCGCGACCGCGCCTTTGATCGACATTTGCACGGGTTGCGCGTTGCGTTCTAAGCTCAGTCGATAGGCCGCCCGGGACATAAACTGGGACGCGCGCGAGCCCGCTATCAATCACAACAGATACGCCTTGAATGGTAAGAGCGCTCTCCGCGATATCTGTCGCCAGGACGATTTTACGCTGGCCGTTTACACACGGTTGAATCGCGGCGTCTTGGTCTTGCGGGCTGAGCGCCCCGAAGAGCGGTGCGACCACAATGTTATCGCCGAACGACAGGCGCTCAGCCGTGCGTCGGATCTCGCCAGCGCCCGGTAAAAATGCGAGAATTGAGCCGTCCGTTTCCCGAACTGCGCGTTCAATTGCGCGTGCCATTTGCGCATCCAAGCGGTCTTGGCTGCGACCCAAATACCGCGTTTCGACCGGATATTGTCGACCGTCGCTTTCAATCACGGGCGCATTAAAGCGGTCTGCAAGTTCATCCGTGTTCAGCGTGGCGGACATCGCTAAAAGATGCAGGTCATCTCTCAAAGCTGATTGAACTTCGCGGGCCAGAGCCAGCCCCAAGTCGGCGCTCAAACTGCGCTCATGGATTTCGTCGAAAATGACCGCGCTGACGCCTGACAATTCCGGATCCGCAAGCACGCGGCGCGTGAACAGTCCATCCGTGATAACCTCGATGCGGGTGTCATTGCTCACGCGGCGGTCGATACGAGTGGAAAGACCAATCCGTTTTCCGAGCGGTTCGCCAATTGTATCCGCCATGCGCTGCGCCGCCATACGCGCCGCAATTCGTCGCGGCTCGAGAACGATGATTTTGCCGGGTAAGCGGGGCAACCCGGGAATCAATCCTGCCAAGGCCAATGGAACCCGCGTCGTTTTCCCCGCGCCGGGCGGGGCGCCTAGGATCAAGCGCCGCTTGACCCTCAGCGTCGCAGCAATCTCTGGAAGCAATGAATCAATGGGCAGGTCCATGCCTACCTCTTTAGAGTGCACCCCCGAAAAAGCTAGCGTGTCTTAGCGTTCTTGACACAACGAAATGTTGTATATATATAACAATATATAATTGGAGAACAGCAATTGGGTGTACATAACCGTATATCTGTCTTGAGAGCCGAGCGTGGATTATCACGCCGCCAATTGGCGGATGCTGTCGGTGTGAATTTTCAAACCATCGGATATCTCGAGCGCGGCAACTATAATGCGAGCTTGGAACTGGCGCTCAAACTCGCAGAGTTTTTCGGCGTCCCTGTGGAAATGGTTTTCTCGCGGCACCCGTTCGAGCTGCTGTCCCAACAAGCTTTAAAAGCGAAGCAAAACAAATGATCTTTTACCGCAAACCTATGAAAGAAGAGGCACCTCTTCCAATGAGAGTGAAGCGTGTCCGAGTGTTCAGTTTGGTTGCCTTAATCACCTATCCCGTGGGTGCAATCCTCGCTCTATTAGGCGACTTGAATGATGTCGCAGCCTTCACCGTAGGCGGACTGCTACTCATTTTTGTGGCGCTTTTCGCCTTTGTCGGAATGGTTGGAACGGGTGTCCAGCGCATCGCAGGAGATGAGGGCGACAAGCTCGATCCGGTCGAATTGGATTTACGACACCGCACCTATTCGCGAGCTTATAGTTATGTCAGCGGGGCGTTTCTCGTCGCGCTGCTATACCTTGCCATCGCCTCAGATACTCAGGACTCCATTGGGCTCTGGGTGCCGTCGACCTTCGATCATTGGTCGGGCGTCATGTGGGGCGGGATCCTACTTGTCATGGTCCTGCCGACCGCGCTCCTGTCTTGGTCCTTGCCAGAAGATGAGATTGAGGACGACAACGCTTAAACAGTTCGGGCTCACACCAACGGTTTCCCTTGCATCGGAAATCCCGTATGGCAGGCCGCAATCTTGGTGGAGTGCTATTCGTGACCCAATCTCCTGAATTCTCAATCTGTGTGCCGATGCACAATGAGTCCGGCAATGCCGAGCAGCTCATTGATGAGATTGCAACGGCCTTGGCTGGACGCGCCTTTGAGATGGTGATCACCGATGATTCCTCGACCGACGATACGCGCGCCGTCCTTGCTGGCTTGAAAGCGAAGTATCCAGAGCTTCGTGTCATCAGCCACCGGCAAAATGCCGGACAGTCTCGCGCGCTTCGAACTGCCATTCAGCATGCGCGCGCGCCCATTATTGGCACGCTTGATGGGGATGGACAGAATGATCCGGCGGACCTGCCGGCGCTTTATCGAAGCCTCACACGCGCCGATGCTCCGGAAGGCCTGACAATGGTGATGGGCCGACGTGCCAGCCGCAAAGACACAGCTTGGAAGCGCTTTGGCTCGCGTTTTGCCAATTCGATCCGCAAAAGGCTTCTCCGCGATGACTGTGATGACAGCGGATGCGGGATCAAGGTCATGAAGCGCGACGTCTTTCTGGCGCTCCCCTATTTCGATCACATGCACCGCTATATGCCAGCCTTGATGAATGCTGAGGGGCACAAAGTCGAATTCATGAATGTCAATCATCGCGAGCGCGGGACGGGGCAGTCTAAATATACGAATTTCGGCCGGCTTGCCGATGCGCTGTCTGACTTGCGCGGTGTCATGTGGTTGATCCGCCGTCGACGCAATCCTGGCGGCGCCGACGAAATTTAGTCTGTGAGATAGGCGCGAACGAAGCTGGCGCGTGCGACGAGTGTTGTTTTCGGGACGGTCACCAGGGTGTAGCCTAGCGCTTCGTAGGCGGCCGTGATGAGCGTTCCGAACGCTGCAGCGCCGGCGAAATCTAGCCGTCTTTCGTCATCCTGCTCGTAAATCAGCTCCCAACTCGGAAGATAGAACACGGTCGGGCGATAGGGTCGCGTCTTGATCGCTGCTCGAATAGGCGCGTCGGGAACATTATAGTGTGCCGCAAATGCCAGCAAATCTGGCAAACCCCGGTCAAACACGGTCCGTCCTTGAGCGCCGTCATAGTCCTGGGCGGAAAGCGTCAACATTTCTTCGATGAACAAAGCTGGGTTTTGATCTCCCGTCGCTTCGCCGCCGATCCGTCTTTGTGCTGCGAGAACCCGGCGGGCAGGTTCGTTCACCACATTCACGTCTTGCCTCAGCTGGTCAATCAAAGAGGTTTTACCGGAGCCTGGCGGCCCGGTGACGATGTAGTATGGCGGTGATTTTTTGGTCATGGCAGCGATGCTCACTTTGCATTAATCTTCAATACGGTTAACTGATTTGATGAGGACACGCGGATGTCAGCGATTTTACCTGCTGCGCTTGCAGCGCGCCTCGAGGATAAACACGAAAGGGCCCTGCGCCAGAAGGGCGGGCCGCGTAGAAGGGGAAATCCGATGCGACTTGTTTTAGGAGCGTTCCCGCTCTTTATCATCCCAGTCGGGATTTACTGCTTAATCGCCTTAACGACGACCGGCGACCCGGCAACCCTCATGCACGGCTCCGAGGTGCTGAGTGAACGTGCGTCGCCTTTAATGGCGATCCTCGGTGAAAAGTTCTTCGCGATCGGCATGATTGGCGGCGAGATTGAATGGGTGCTGACCAAGGGCGATGCGCTCTTACTGCTTTCAATCGCAGTCTTGTTCATGGAAATTCTAAAATCAACCAGCACAGGCACTGCAACGATTATGAATCATGCCTTGTCGATGATCGTCTTTATCGTCTGCTTGATGCTGTTTCTCCTGCATCCCAACTTTGCGACGTCGGCCTTCTTCATCTTGACGGTCATGGCCTTGTTAGACGTGCTGGCCGGTGTTGTGGTGACAATTGTGTCCGCCCGCCGCGACTTCGGTGTTTCCGAAGGCTTCGTTGGATAATTTTTTCTCAGATTGTCTCAATTCTGGAAAAATCTCAGGCGGGCGCTTCACAGCGCCCGTTTCTGTTCTAGGGTATCGCCAGTAGGTAACAAAGCTCTGCCGGGGAGGCATTATGGAAGCGTTAGAACACTGGGTCGTGATGATCAGCGATCTGATATGGGGCGGAAATTGGGGAGACCAACGTCTTCTTCCAATGGGACCGATCGCGATTATCCTGCTGGGTTCCGGTCTGTTTTTCATGATCCGCCTCGGCGCGCGTCCATTGCGCCGCCTCGGTCCGGCGATTGGTGAAGTCTGGGAGGGTCGCAAAGGCAATGGCGATCCCAATCAAATCACACCCTGGCAGGCGCTATCTACGGCGCTTTCCGGACAAGTTGGAACGGGTAATCTAGCTGGCGTCGCAACAGCGATCACGCTAGGTGGGCCCGGCGCGATCTTTTGGATGTGGATTACCGCTTTCTTCGGTATGGCCCTGGCCTTTGCCGAGAGCTCGCTCGCAATCAAATACCGGGAAAAGGATGAGTATGGCCGCATCAATGGTGGCCCGATGTACTACATCAAAAACGGCCTTGGTAAGAAATGGGTCTGGCTCGGCGTCTTATTCTGTATTGGCACGATTTTCTCAGCCCTCGCAACGGGCGGAATGGTTCAGGCCAACTCGATCACGCAAACCGTTGTTCGCAGTGCCGAAGCCAGTGGCTTTGGACTACCAGCATGGGTCGTTGGGTTGGTCATCGCTGGCCTCACCTTCGCGGTGATCATTGGCGGGATTAAGTCGATTGGATCGGTCGCCGGAAAGGTCGTTCCCGTTATGGCGGCGCTTTATGTCGGCGTCGCATTCGTGGTCTTGCTGCTGAATGCGCCACAAATTCCAGGCGCGCTTTGGCTGATCGTTTCCTCGGCGTTTGGCCTGCAAGAAGCGGCCGGCGGCGCCACCGGTTATCTCGTGCTCGCAGCGATGCGCGCAGGGATCGCACGCGGCCTGTTCTCGAACGAGGCAGGTCAGGGGTCAGCCCCGATCGCACACGCGGCGGCTCAGACGAAGAACCCGAGTGTTCAGGGCGAAATCGCGATGATCGGTGTGTTTATCGATACGCTTATTATCTGTACGATGACGGCTTTGGTCATCCTGACCACGACCGGATCCTGGACCACAGAGACCGGTGAAGTCACGACTAAGATCTGGGAAGCGGCGGGCTTACAAGCGTCCGCAATTACCAATGAAGCTTATTCAATCGCCTTCCCAGGCGGGGGTATCTTCGTATCCGTCTGTCTGGCGCTCTTCGCGTTCACGACAATTATTGGGTGGTCCTACTATGCTGAGCAAGCGATTACCTACTTGCTGGGAGAGTGGGCCACACACCCCATCCGCTTCATTTGGGTCATCGTGATCTTTGTCGGGGCGATTGCTCAAGTGCAATTGGTTTGGATGTTTGGTGACCTCGCTAACGCGTCTATGGCCTTCCCGAACTTAATTGCGATCCTTGCGCTGTCCGGTGTGGTGCTCGCCATTCATAAAAAGAATGGAGACCCCGATACCGAAGATGGCGATACGGTCATGTTGGGCTCGGATGGTCAGCCTTATGTCGACAAGAGCGCGGCGCCGGCTGAGTAAGTTCAGCCGTTTCAATTTCCCGAAATGGGCGCGCTATGACGCGCCCATTTTTGTTTGGCGTTAAGAAGTCGGGCCTAGGTTTGACCTATGTCAGATCTCGCCAGAATTGAAGCTTTTTTGGAAATGATGTCAGCCGAACGTGGTGCATCTGTGAACACGCTCGATGCGTATGGTCGCGACTTGCTTGAAGCGTCCGGATACCTGGGCGGCGGTCTGTGTGCCGCGGATACGAGCGATCTGTCAGATTGGCTCCAATCGCTCGCAAAGGATGGATTGGCAGCGTCGACGCAGGCCCGGAAGCTGTCTTCGCTGAAGCGTTTCTTCCGATTCCTGTTTGAAGAGCGTGATCGCAAAGATGATCCGACGTCGAAACTTGATGCGCCGAAAGTCACTCGGACAGTGCCGGATGTTTTATCTCGAGAAGAGGTCGACGCATTGCTGCGCGCGTGTGCTGACGATGCGCGGCTAACCTGTCTTTTAGAGCTGCTTTACGGCGCGGGATTGCGCGTGAGTGAATTGGTTAGTCTACGCCTCGGCGATCTGCCGCGTCGCAGGCTGGGTCTGTGGGAAACGCGCGAAATGATCGTTCGCGGCAAAGGCGGAAAGGAGCGGATGTGTCCGCTCGGCGCGCCGGCTTTGCTCGCGCTCCGGAACTGGCTTGAGGCGCGTGATGGCGAGGCTTACGGGACCGGGAGTGGCGACTTCCTGTTTCCATCGCGCGGAAAGTCTGGACACCTCACGCGCCGACGCTTGGCGCAGATGCTCGAAGGTTTGGCGATCACAGTTGGGATCACCCCTTCGCGTGTTCACCCACATGCCTTGCGGCATGCATATGCCACGCATTTATTACAAGGCGGCGCCGATCTGCGAAGCGTGCAGACTTTGCTCGGCCACGCCGATATCGCCACAACGCAAATCTATACCCATGTATTGACCGATGAGCTGGCTGAGCTGCTGGAAACCAGTCATCCTCTCGCCCTTTGATAAAACACGATTGAGATGATCTAATTGCGTGCGACACTCGTAAAGAGAGTGGCTGCAATACGGAGACGCTCGATGAAATTGCCCGTAATAACAGCGCTCGCCGCGATCCTAACAGGCGCGTCGGCGATGGCGGATGTTCCCAAGCTTACACAAGCTGATCTCTCGACCGTGATTGGCGATGACTGGACCGGGCAGTTGACCTATCTCAACTATCAAGCCCCGTTCAATGACGTGACCATCCGCGCCGATCTACAGGCTGCTGCCGCGGATAACGGCCTCAAGCTCGACTACATCTATCCAGACGAGCCGCAGGCGAATTCCACGATTATCGCTGAAATCGGAGCCGATGGATTGTCTTTCATGGGTGAACCCATTGTCGCAAATGAAACGCTTGAAAACGACGTCCGCCTTATAAAAACAGCGTTTGCCTGCGAAGATATGGGGCGTGCCGCGCAGTGCGAGATGACCTATCAGTTTGGACCATCAGAGCTGCAGATCAAAAAAATGGTCACCTATGACGGTGAAGCGGAGGCGTTTCGACGAAACGAATACGTCTTTACACGATAGCTTCACCAGCGCTTATCCATTGCTTCCCGCCGATTGATCGCTAGGTTGCCGGGCGAATCGGAGGAGCCTAAATGAGCCAAAAAGCGCCGCGCCAATTCTTCAAGCCGCTCGCTGCTGGGGCGCCAGAACCGATGCGTGATTTGCCGGTCCGCGTCGAACGAATGATCCATTTTGTACCCCCGCATTTGGAAAAAGTGCGCGCAAAGGTGCCGAGCATGGCTGAGACGTGTGACGTTCTTCTCGGCAATCTAGAGGATGCGATCCCGGCCGATGCGAAGGACGCGGCACGTGCCGGTGTGATCGAAATGGCCGCGATGTTGGATTGGCAAGCCGCCGGGACTGGGCTTTGGAGTCGTGTGAATTGCTTGAATTCGCCTTGGTTTTTGGACGATGTGACCGAGCTGATCGCAAAGGCGGGTCATCAGATTGATGTTCTGATGATTCCAAAAGTCGAAGGCCCATGGGACATTCACTATGTCGATCAATTGGTCGCTCAACTCGAGGCGAAAGTGGGTCTATCGCGCCCCATCTTGCTACACGCGATCTTGGAAACCGCAGAAGGCGTCGCACGGGTCGAGGAGATCGCGCTCGCGTCCCCCCGAATGCAAGGGATTTCGCTTGGACCGGCAGACCTCGCTGCGTCGCGCAAGATGAAAACGACACGGGTCGGTGGCGGCCACCCGTTCTATCGTGTGATTGAAGACCCGAATGAAGATGCGTCGCCACGCGCGAGCGCTCAACAAGATCCGTGGCATTATACGCTCGCAAAAATGGTCGATGCATGCGGTATGGCTGGGATTAAGCCGTTTTACGGCCCGTTTGGCGATATCGCTGATCTCGAAGCGTGTGAGCAACAATTTCGGAACGCTTTTTTGATGGGCTGTGTCGGCACCTGGACTTTGCACCCGAACCAAATCGACATCGCCAAACGCGTGTTCAGTCCTGACCCGGATGAAGTCGCGTTTGCGCGCCGTGTGCTTGAGGCCATTCCAGACGGTGCGGGCGTCGCGATGCTCGATGGCAAAATGCAAGATGACGCGACCTGGAAGCAGGCGAAGGTGATTGTCGATCTCGCGGATCAGATCGCGGCAAAGGATTCATCGCTTTAATCTGATCGATAAAGCGGCGTTAGCGGCACCGGATTGACTTGCCGTCATTCGTTAATGTCCTGATCACTTCGAACATGGCATACTTACGCGATGCGAGTCGGGATGTCCTTCACCCTTAAGAGCCTGATGGCGGGCGCAGCGATGTTTGCGTTTGCCGCTGCACCTGTGAATGGGCAGAGCGATGTTTCGCGCGCGGAACTTGAGGCGCTTGAGGCAGAGCGCGACGAAGCCTTGCAAAAACTCGCCGCGATCGAAGAAGCCGGAAGCATGGTCGCCAGCGATCTAGAAAGCTTGGAACGCGACCTCATTGCAGCTGCGCTAGAGAGCCAGCGCCGAGAAGATCAAGCTACATCGGCAGAATTAAAACTCGTCTCCTTACGTTCGCGTTTAACATCTGCGCGCACAAATCTGGTCGATGGTGAGGATGCTCTCGAAGATTTGATGGCGTCACTAGCGGTCTCAGGACGGCACCGCCCTCCGGCTTTATTGACCCAGCCTGTCGACGCTAACCAGGCTATTCGCGCGGCGATTCTGATGGGCGAATTAGCTCCGCGCGTGAAAGAGAAAACCACTTCGCTGACCGAAGAGATTGATGAATTGCGCCGCTTGGAACGCAATGTGCTGCGAGAACAAAGGGTCCTCGCTGCCGCCGATGCCGCGCTCGCGCTCAAAAAAGAAGAGATTATGCAGATGACGGCGGCCAAGCGTTCGGCCTTCGAAGATGCTAACGCAAATGCCAGCGAACTGCGTCAATACGCTGAATCACTTGGCGAAAAAGCAAGTACGATCCGGGAATTAATCGTTGCGATCGAAGAGTCTGCTCCCGCGGCTCCGCGTCTGAAGCCAAGTTTAATGCTTGCAGAGCAGACGCGACCTCGGACCCTTCAACGCGCTTCCCTTCCGCGACCAACCGTGTCGCAACCCCTTGGCATTCTCGCTGTTCCTGCGACCGGTCGTATGGTTCGCGCGTGGGGCGATCGCATGCCCGGCGGTACGAAATCTGAGAGTGTTGCCTTCGCCACGCGCGGTGGCGCCCAAGTTACGGCACCGATCAGTGGGACTGTAGAGTTTTCAGGCCCATTCAGAAGTTACGGAGAATTATTGATCCTCTCGACAAGTGACGGATACCATGTTCTTCTGTGGGGGATGTCGTCGAGCTATGTTACAGTTGGACAATCAGTCCAACAGGGTGAACCAGTTGCGACGATGGCAGATCGTGGAAACGGCGAGCCAGAATTGTATATGGAAGTCCGTAAAGGCGGTGAGCCTATGGACCCGGCAAAATGGATGAAACGCGGTTGAGGCCGAAACAGGAGATACGTCAATGAGAGCTATGCTGACAGGTGCCGCCTTAGGAGTCGTTTTAGGCGCGACAGCGGTTGGTGTTTCAGCAGTGGCTTGGCCTGACTCCGAATATCAATCGCCGCGTTATGAAGCTGCGTTTGAGCAGCTCTCTTTGTTCACTGAGGTGATGGCGCGCGCCAAAGCCGACTATGTCGAGGAAATTGATGAAGTTGCTGCGCTCGAAGCGGCGATTGATGGCATGCTCGGATCACTCGACCCACATTCGGGCTATATGTCGCCGCAAGAGTTTGAAGCGCTTCAAGTAACAACCTCTGGCGAATATGGCGGCCTCGGTATTGAGGTGACCATGGAAGACGGGTTCGTCAAAGTCGTCACGCCTATGGACAACACACCCGCCAGTCGCGCAGGTTTAGAGCCGGGTGATTTGCTGACGCACATTAATTCAAAAGCCATTGTTGGCTTGAGCTTAGATGATGCCGTACGCGATATGCGCGGTGCGCCGGGGACAGACCTCACAGTCACCATTTATCGTGAAGGCCAGGACCCGTTCGATGTTACGCTGATCCGCGAAGTGATCGAACCGCAATACGTCAATTATGAAAATAAGGGTGACGGGATCGCCTATGTGCGTATCGCGACCTTCAACAATAAAAAGACCACAACGAAACTGATTGAGGCGTTTGACCAGATCCGCGACGAAATCGGTCGCCGTCCAAACGGTATTATACTCGACCTTCGCAACAATGGCGGCGGACTTCTGGACGAAGCCGTTTCGGTCAGCGATCAATTCCTGTCCGGCGGCGAAGTGGTCTCAACCATCGGACGCCGACCCGGCGATGTGATGCGCTCAAACGCCAAAAAAGGCGAAGTGTTTAAGGACGTCCCAGTTGTTGTATTGATCAATAACGGATCGGCTTCCGCGTCTGAAATCGTCGCTGGTGCACTCCAAGACCGTGACCGCGCGACTGTGATCGGGATGACGAGCTTTGGCAAAGGCTCGGTCCAAACTGTTGTGCCACTCGGGGCTGAGCGCGGGGCCATCCGCCTCACAACGGCGCGCTATTACACGCCATCTGGTCGCTCGATCCAAGCGACGGGTATTGTCCCTGATCTTGAGGTTGCAGACCGTCGGGTCAGCGAAGAGGATCTCGATAAGATTCGCCGCTATTCAGAGGCCGATCTGCCGAACGCTCTGGACAATGAAAATGGCAGCTCTCGCAATTTGCCGCACGTGCCGGACGATATGCCTCCCGTCGACTATGAAGGCGAAGACTATCAGCTTGAAAAAGCGATTGATTTCCTGAAGTCGGGTGGTGTGGTCGCGAGTACAAATACGCGCGCTGGGTAAGTCTCTTTACAAGCACAGATTGTAGTGTCTGAATTTTCATCAAATTCAGGTCGATAGAACACGCAAATCACAGCAATGGTTAACGCGAATTTGCCTCTTCTTAACCATTAGAGCGGCACACTGGCGGCTGATGATTTAAAGTGTTTCTGGGAGCTTCGATGTCCGTTCGCAATTCGCGCGATCCGTCTCCATTTCGCAGTGGCCTTCTGCATAGCGTGTTGGGCGCATTTACATTAACCGCTGCGCTCGGTGCGGGTGCGGGCGCCATTCATATGACCGGCAGTGCTTCAGACGCGAGCCCGGGTGTGCGCATGGCACTGTTTGACTCTGCGCCAAATGGAACGCCGCAATTGAACCCGCGATTGCCTGGAAATCAGGAAGCAATTGGAATTGCGAAAGCCACGCCGAACACAACCGCCCCTCAATCGAGCGATGCCGAACCGGATCTTGGTGTGGAGTATCGCGTTTCGCGGTCAGTGGTCGCGCAACCCTCGCAAACCGGATCTGCGCCAAAGGGCATTCGGATTAATGGAAAAACGGTTCTGCCGGGTCAGTCTTTGAGCCAAGTTTCGCAGACGGTGCAGGTCGGCACAGCAGCTTCAGCTGATGCGGCGGTGGCAGAACCAATGGCGACTCTCTTGCCAGAGTCATCGCCGCTTATGCGCAATGCTCGAGCCTTTGCTAATCCAGATGGAAAGCCGACGGTCTCGATTATCGTGGGCGGCCTTGGCACCAATGCGGCACGCACACGCGCAGCGATCAATGACTTGCCACCTGAGGTCACGCTATCATTCGCGCCAACCGCAGAGAGTTTACGCAGCTGGGTCCGCCAAGCGCGGCGGGCGGGACATGAAGTGCTGATCGAATTACCGATGGAGCCCTATGATTATGGGCGTCAGCGCCCACACGCTCATGTCATGCGAACGGGCAACAGTGTTGAAAACAACAAACAAAACTTGGCGCGGATGCTCGCGGTTGCGTCGGGCCATATCGGCGTGATGAATTATCAAGGCGCGAAATTTGCGACAAATGCCGAGGCGGTTGACCCGATTATGAGCGCACTCAGCGAACGGGGCCTGGCCATGTTTGAGGATGGCAGTCTCTCGCGTTCGGAATTCAGCTCCAGCGCTAAAAAGGCAAACCTCGCCTTTGGCAAAGCGACGACGGCGATCGATGCCCGTCCAGGCGCGGACGAAATCATGAAGCAATTGATGATCCTAGAATCATCAGCTCGCGAGCATGGGGCAGCGCTGGGAACCGGGACACCGTTTCCTGTGACGTTTGATATCTTGCAGGAGTGGCTGCCAACGTTGGAAGAAAAAGGCATCGCGCTCGCGCCTGCGTCTCACTATGCGAAACAGTCGCTACGATCTGGCCAAATTCGGCAGGCGAGTTTAGACCCGCAAGGGTGACACAAAAGAAAAGAGATCCAGCGCTTTATCGCGCGAATGTTGGCTTGGCTTTGTTTTCAAAAGCCGGCCATGTCTTTGTCGGGCGTCGCGTAAATGGCCGCGGCGCATTTCAATGGCAAATGCCTCAAGGTGGCGTCGATAAAGGCGAGGATGCGGTCGATGCGGCGTTGCGCGAAATGGACGAAGAGATCGGGGTTGCTGCGAAGCTCGTTGATATTCTCGAGGGCACCGAAGATTGGCTCTATTACGATTTTCCACCAGATCTCCTGAGGCGGATGGGCGGTCCCTATCTCGGCCAGCGGCAAAAGTGGTTCGCGATGCGCTTCAAGGGCTCCGATAGTGACGTGCGATTGGATAAACACACCCCTGAATTTGACGCATGGCGGTGGGCGAAGCTGGATGAGATTCCGGATTTGATCGTGCCTTTCAAACGTCCTGTTTATGAGGAAGTGGCCAAGCGGTTCAAACGCTGGAGTGAGCCTGTCTCTTAAGTCACACTGATCGCGTTTCCCATTCTGGACTTCTGTCTCTATGCTAACGCAATAGACCCGGCGGGAGGGCGACACTTATGAGCAAAACACTGCTAATGATCCATGGCGTTGGCTGTGGCGGTGAGGTCTGGGATCGCATGAAACGCGATTTTACCATGGCAGGATGGACCTGTGAGACCCCAACGCTCTTCCCTGAATTACGCACCAAAGAAACACCGCCTGACAGGCTCGCGGATCTGACGTTGAATGACTATGTCGACGCGTCCTTAGCGAAGGCCGATGATATCACAAAGCGCGAGGGCCAACGCCCTGTAATTATTGGGCATTCAATGGGCGGACTGATCGCTCAAAAGCTAGCAGAGGCCGGGGCTGTCCGGGGTGCGATCTTTCTGACACCAGCGCAGCCCAAAGGCTGCACAGTTACTGATTTACGCGTTCTGCGGACATTTTGGAGCGTTCTGAAAGTGGGCCAGAAAAACGTCCCCGGTGGTGTATTTAAAGTTGGACCGAATGGATTTCGGTGGGGCGTTTTGAACGCTGTCCCGACTGAAAAGCATGATGCGATCTATGCGGACGCGCTGTATGATAGTGGCCGCGTCTATCACGATCTTGCCAATCCTGGTGACATCGATGAAGCGAAAATCGACATTCCCACGCTGACGATCGGAGCGAAGAAGGATCGCGCCACCGTGATTAAGGCGGTCCGAAAAACGGCGGCGAAATATGCAAAAGCAACTCTGCCAGGGGATTACATGGAGTATGGCGACCATGCGCATTGGATTGTTGATGAACCCGGCACCGAACAGGTCAGCGCGGATATCCTTGGCTGGTTAGATCAGAAGCTCTAATCGATCGCACCGATATAGGGCAGGCCGCGATAGCGCCCGCCATCATCCATCCCATACCCGACGAGATAGCGCCCAGGCGCATCAAAGGCGTGAAAGTCAACATTCTCAGGCCCTTCTGGCGCCCATGGCTTTCTGGCGAGGGCGCATGTAATCACCTCACGCGCGCCCTTAGAAAGCAAATGCTGGCGCGCAAATGCGAGCGTTCGTCCGGTATCGAACACGTCATCGATCAGCAGCACCCCGCGATCTTTGACCGGGCGAACAATATCGGCGCGAACAACCACTCGACCAGAGCTTTCGCGGGCGTCGCGATAACTCTCCAACCAGAGCGCATCTAGAATGGGGTGAACATCTAACCGAGCCAGCGCTTTCAAGAGATCACTTGTGAATGGCGTCGCGCCGATCAAGATTGAGATGGCGGACCATTCGCCTTCGAGGCGAGGTTTTAAGCGATCGGCAAGAACATCAATCCGCGCCATAAGATCAGCTTCGGAGAGGACTTGTTCAAATCTTTGATCGCTCATTAGCCAATGGGTCCAGTGTCAGCCATGGCGGTATCGTTTGGAACAAGCTCGAGTTCAAGCTCAAATGATTCAAATGGAGGGTTCTCGACGCGCGCTGCGAAAAGTGCGGTCGCATCTTCAGGAATAGAGGCGGGCGAGATCGGTGCGAAAGCCTCTGCGACTTGTGCGCCTTGATCGTCTAGAAGGATAACCCGCACCATCGGGGCTGTGACACTGCGCCCGGTAACATTCTGAACGGCGCCGCGAACTTCTAGGATCGGCGTCGTTCCGTCGAAGAACCGCTCAGCTTCGGTTTCCACGAATTCGAGCCCAAATCGATTAACCGGCATACCAAGCGCCGCATAAGTGCTGGCAGATTCTGGCCAACGATCAACGACTTGTCCGCGGAAAAGAATGAGCCCTGAGAGGATAACAACAAACGCCGCTGCCGTTGCTGTCCAGGCGCTGAGCGCTGCCGCCCGACTTTTGCGACGCCGGCGCTCTCGCACCTTCAATCGATAGGTTTCGTGGGCGCCAAGCACAGCGCTGCCTGTGTTCGCCCCCTCCGGTCCGACAAACCATGAATGGCCGCATGCGGCGCACTTCACAGTGCGTCCGCTTTCGCCGATCGTAGAGTCTTCGGCGAAGTATTGTGTCTCGCATTCTGGACAGGTGAGGATCATGGCTTGGACATTCGCTCAATTTTTAGGAATAGTCGATATGCCCCAGTTCCTATTGCTGAAGGATTTAC
>JBCBQS010000029.1:0-17476 GCA_039820085.1 Pseudomonadota bacterium | reverse complement strand
ATATCTGTGGCGAAAACCCGCCCTAGAGACTGCCCAGGTGACGCGAATTGACCAACATCAACGTTTTCTTCCCGCACGCGACCATCAAATGGTGCGACAACAGCGGTCCGGCTAAGGGCCAGTTTGGCGTCTGCCAATTGTGCTTTCGCAGATTCTAGAGACGCCTGAGCTTCTGCCAATTGTGGCTCTCTGCGTGCCAGTGGGCTTGAGTCTGTGATGCCGAGATTGATCAGATCTTGGCGGGCAATTTCAGCTTCTGCTTCTTCGCGCGCCAGTCTTTGTTCAGCACTGGCAACTCCGGACTGCGCGCGAACCACAGCCAATTCGTAATCCGCCACTTCAAGACGGACCAAAACCTGACCCCGACGAATAAATCCGCCATCGAGGAAATCCGGAGACACATAGGAGACACGCCCGGAAATTTGTGGCGCAACCACAATCTCACGCTGCGGACGGACTTCGCCTTGAGCGATCACAGTGAAGTCGAGATCATCTTGCGTAACCGGCTCTGAGAACACGGATAGGCCAGAGAACTTTTCCTCCGCCTGTTCGGGTTCAGGCTTGATGATCTGAATGGTCGCGACGGACAAACCCGCCAAGCCAGCAAGCACGATTATTGTGATTATAATGGATATGATACGGCTCATGGGAGGAGTGCCTCTTCAAAGGGACGAATTGTATTTGTTGACACGAGATCTGCCGGTGCGGGCACGGGTAGACCTCCGCCAAGTGCCAAGTGCAGACTGACACGGTTTGACGCGCGCGCTGAGCGCGCAGCAATAAGACCAGACTCGGCGCCAAGACGACGTGTTTGCGAGTCGATCAGGTTAAAAATGGATACCAAACCATTGGTATATTGACGCGTTGCAAGTTCCTCAGCGAGACGCGCCTCTTCAAGAGCGCGCGATTGCGCTTCTTCTTGCTGCGCCAAAAGCGAGTCAGCGGCCAATGCATCCTCAACTTCGCGCCAAGCGGTCAGAGTCGTTGCCGCATAGTTTTCCACAGCAACGCGCGCTTGCGCGACAGCTGCATCTCGGTCGGCATCCAACGCCCCTCCATTAAAGATCGGGGCGGTCAAACTTGCGACCAAACGGGCCGCCACGCGCGTTGGATCGAGCGCGTCAGAAATGTCTGTTTCTGTATTGGAAACAGACCCTGTCAGACGCAGGCTTGGCAACATGGCGAGACGGGCTTGTTCTGCGCGCAATCCAGCTGCAGTCACGCGCGCTTCAGCAGCCGCGATGTCAGGCCGTCTCGTCAGCAAGAGAGTTGGGTTACCAGCTGATCCGATCGCCGGGAGCTCAGGAAGCAATGCATCCGCTTCAATTTCGGCCGCTGGATAGCGACCGAGTAAAATCTCAAGGCGACGAACAGCATTGAGACGAGCTTGACGGCGCCCCGCGATATCCGCCTCAGCGGACGCTTGCGTTGTGCGCGCTGTGCGCACATCCAACGCAGACGCCAAACCGCGCGATAGCCGCCGTTCAGTCAATTCAAGCGCGCGCGTCCGCGCATCGAAAGTTTGTACGGCAACACGCTCTTGCGCCAAGGCTTCATTTAGATCGAACCAAGCTGATGCCGTTTGGGCCGACAGCGACAAGCGCGCTGAGGCAAGGTCCGCCTCGCTTGCGATGAGATCGGCCTCTGCGGCATTGATACCTGCGCGGAGCCGGCCCCAAAGATCGATTTCCCAGCTCAAATCTAACCCAACGCCAAAGGTTGAGTCATCGACGCGATCATCGATTGAGGGAATATAATTGCTGGTGCCGCCACCGGACGCAGACCCAGAAACATTTGGAAGCGTGCGACCATAGACACTGCGCGCTTGAGCGCGGGTGGCTTGCACAGCGTAGAATTGTGATCGGATGGATGGGTTGGCCGCTAAAGCTTCATTGACGAGTTCAACCAAGCGATCGTCATTAAACTGGGTCAGCCAGTCAGATGTCGGGACTTCCCCTGACACACCTGACGCCGCCCAAACAGCTGGCGCATCCGGCGCAACTGGGAAAATAGCGGCGCGTTCGCCACCAAGACTTGGCACGCTTGGCACAGCTGCACAGGCGCTGAGTGCCATTACCCCGAATACGATACTTGCCTGTTTCATTGAGTTCCCAATTCCTTAGACCGTCGCTTTACGCCTGCGCTAGTCGACTGTCAACAAATAATTATCGTTTTTCAATAATGATTACGCAGCTTTCAGACTTGCTGATCCCGATCACCAATGTATACGCCAGAATGGCACTAACGGACCATTAGATGGCGGGAACCTTTGCGGTCATGTCGCAGAAGAACAGTCAAAGCCCAACCGACCCACCACGACGCTTTCGGGACTTTTTGGTCTTAACCTCCGGCGCTGTGGCGGTTTTAGCGCTGTTGTTTCTAACCGGTGCAATTGGACTTGTTGAATGGATCACCGGCGCCATTGTGATGACCGCAGGTGCGCTTGCTTATTATGTCGGGTCTGCGCCGAGCACGCACGCAACGCTTGAAGCCGATGTACTCACACCGCCCATCGATGAGAGAATTCCAGAGCCAAATTCTGCGATTGAGGAGTTCATACTCGCGCTGCCACTTCCTGCCGTATTGATCTCAGCTCAAAGCCAACTGAGCTCCATCAACACCCATGCGCGCGCCTTGTTCCGGATCGATCCAGCGGCGCGCTCGATGCCAATCGACTTGCTGCGCCAACCAGATCTATTGGCCGCGGCCGAACGCGTTGGCAGCGATGGTGCCAATGAACGGGTCGAGTTTACGCAACACGGTGATGCTGAAGTCTGGATGGCGCATGTGAGATCCGGACCCGACACCGGCTCTGTGTTGATGATCTTTGAGGACTTGACCGCTGTTCGGCGCGCCGAACGTGCCCGCGCTGATTTCTTGGCAAATGCCAGCCATGAATTGCGCACACCGCTGACGGCGATTGGCGGATTTATCGAAACGATGCGTGGGCCAGCCAAAGACGACAAAGACGCCTGGGATAGTTTTCTAACAATTATGGCGCAGCAGACAGAACGCATGAAACGCTTGGTCGCTGATTTACTCTCTCTATCGCGAATTGAATTTAGCGAGCATAAACCGCCAGACACAGAAGTTGATATTGTCGAACTGGTTAAAGAGACCAGCAGCGCGTTGGTACCGATTGCAATAGATGCTGGGATCCGTCTTCACTTTGATGCGCCAGATCGCATCGTGAGGGCGATCGCTGATGATGATGAGATTGCGCAGATTGTGCAGAACCTCGCCAGCAATGCGATCAAATATGCTCGGAAAAACGGAGACGTGCAGATCCTGGTTGGCGTTTCTCCGACAATGGCAGAAGCAGCAAACGCTTGCAGCCGCCAATCTGAGGATGCAAAACGATCTCTGCTCTTGCAACCTTATGCATCGTCTGAGGCACCCGCAGTTTGGGTGCGGGTCACCGATGATGGCGACGGAATTCCGGAACAACACTTGCCGCGTCTCGGCGAGCGATTTTACCGGGTGGATGAAAGCCGGGGCGGGAAAATCGAGGGGACGGGGCTCGGGCTCGCGATTGTGAAACACATTATGGCCCGTCATCGCGGCGGTCTCGCGGTCGAAAGTCTTGAGCAACATGGCACGGCCTTTGGGATCTGGATGCCGCGATTGAAAGATCATGCGCCCGCAGACCCCGTATAACCCACCACCGCCCGACGCTTTGAAAACGCTTTTCGTCGATGACCAGATTATTGTGGCAGACAAACCATCGGGATTGCTCAGTGTTCCAGGTCGAGGACCAGAGAAAGCAATCTGTGCGGTTGGTCTCTTGGGTGACCGTCACGGATTAGCATTGACGGTGCACAGGCTCGATATGGATACGTCTGGCGTCATGGTATTTGCGCGCAATAAAGACGCGCAACGTCACATCTCGCAGCAGTTTGAAAAACGCACGACCCAAAAAGTGTACGAAGCCCTGGTGTATGGCAGCCTATCCGGCGCAACAGGGACAATCGATGCCGCCATCGCCAGGTTTTCGCACCAGCGTCCATTGCGCCATCTTGATCCGGATGGCCGACAAGCGATCACTCACTGGCGTGTGATGTCCAAATTGCCAAATCGTACGAGACTCGAACTCAAGCCGGAGACCGGACGATCTCATCAATTGAGACTGCATCTTTCAAGTATCGGCCATCCGATTTTGGGTGACATTTTTTATGGTAAGCCGGATGACGGTCATCGGCTTCATTTACATGCGAAATCGCTCTCATTTCAGCACCCGGAATCTCATGACTCCGTAACATTTCGAGCCCCCACTCCATTTTAAACAGCGCGCCACCCGCGAATGCGTGGAGGCTGTCACATATGTGTCAACGAGCCATTGTAAGAGCGCGTCTTTAGACAAATCGACCCGCAAAATGCTGCAGACGTTCGGACAAATATCGATGGGGTGGCTCGTCATCGCTCCACTGGCGGCGGCGGGCTTCTTTTCATTCTATTTTGGTCGGGTTCGGGTTGGCGCGATTTCGACCGGATCGACCATCAGCTCTCGGCTAAATTCCCAGCCCAACTTTCATGGCTATTTCCTAGCGATTTGCACGGTTTTACCGGCCGCGTTGGTCTTGTTTGCGTATCTTGTGTTCGCCGAAGGTAACATCCGAAATACCCTCTTGTCTGAGCTACCGACCTACTTACTCAATCGCGGACCAGAGCAAGTCGATTTGTTTCTTGATCGGGTCGCCGAGTATGGACGTGATCGATCGGCTGCGGTTACCGGCAACATTTTGTTTGACGCGTCCGTTGATCGTTACGCATCGCTAAAGGGCTCGACGCGGCTCTTTGCGTTCGTTCTTGCCATAGCGGTCGGCGTTGGCGGGTTTGTGATCGGGCGTCGACAGCTCACAAGAACCTTTACAGCGCGCGCCTATGTTGAACGCACAATTGTTGGGCTATTATTCGTCTGCGCCGCTATTGCGGTTGTCACGACCATCGGCATCGTCTTATCGCTCGTCTTTGAGACTGTCCGCTTTTTCAGCTTGCCAGATGGACCAAGTGTGTTTGGGTTTTTGTTCGGGCTCGATTGGAACGCCCAAACGGGTCAGAATTTCGGCGCGGTCCCGCTTTTCTTTGGCACCCTGATGATCGCCGTCTTGGCGATGTGTGTGGCGGTCCCGATTGGTCTATTCTCAGCGATCTATTTGTCAGAGTATGCCAGTCCGCGATTTCGTGCTTGGGCCAAACCAACGCTGGAACTCCTCGCCGGCATACCAACTGTCGTCTATGGCTTCTTTGCAGCGACCCTGATCGCACCCTTGGTGAGAACCTTCGCTCAATGGGTGAACGCCCTCCCTTTCACGCCTGAGCAATTGCTGGCTGCACAACCGACCAGCGCGTTGGCCGCCGGGTTGGTGATGGGGATTATGATCATTCCGTTCGTGAGCTCGTTATCAGATGATGTGATCAATGCGGTTCCGCGGCCGCTCAGAGATGGCGCGTTGGCGATGGGCGCAACCAAATCAGAAACGATCAAGCAAGTCATATTGCCGGCCGCCCTGCCGGGCATCATTGCAGCGATCTTGCTCGCCGTGTCCAGAGCGATTGGTGAAACGATGATCGTGGTCATGGCGGCGGGCGGTCGCGCATTGATTACGCTCGATCCAACGTCAGACATCACCACGGTCACCTACCAGATTGTGTCACTTCTGACCGGCGACACAGCGTTTGATAGCGCCAAAACCATCTCTGCCTTTGCGCTCGGATTTGTTCTGTTTGGCGTGACTTTGATCTTCAACATCATCGCGCTTCAGGTCGTGCAGCGGTACCGGGAAGCCTATGACTGAACCGTTGCACACCTCACCCGATGCGAAGACCGAACGGCTGCGTCTGCGCTATGCTAAGGAGCGCCGTTTCAAGCTGTATGGGCAGATTGCGATCGCCATTGCGATTGGCTTTTTGGCGATATTGCTCATATCGATCGGCAGCAAAGCCGCCTCTGCGTTTTCGCGCTACATGCTGGTCGTTGAGATTGATCAGCCAGATTTCACCACACAATCCGACGTGTCCGTCACCGACGTAAATCTTGCCGTGCGAGACCAATTGCAAGTCTTGTTTCCGGGCACCCTTACTGATCGCGCCGCGCGAGCTGACCTTTTCGCACTAACGACGCGGCTGTCCGTTCTGCCATTGACCCGGCAAATCCAAGCCAATCCCGAGCTTGCGAACCAGCCCCTCACAGCGCAGCTTGCCGTGTCCGATGATCTCGACTTGTATCTCAAAAACGATATCCGCTCGCACCGTCGATTAGAAATTGGAACGACGGGGCGTCTATCCCGAACAGAGGCAGGACTGTATCGCCTAACGACAGCCGACCCTGATGGTTTTTTCGAGTTTCAAGATCGTTTGGTTGCGGAAAATGAGCCCGCGACAGACATCATTATTGAAGCGTCAGGCTGGTGGTTTGTCCTTGAAGACTTATCAGGCGCCACTTTGATCTTGAGCCATGCGGCTGGCGCGATCCCTGACCTCGGCGAACAAGATCAATCACCGATATCCGCGATCTTGCTCGGCTCGCTCAGCGCCGACCGAAAAGTGACAAACCGGCAAATCGCAATGGCGCTTTACCTAAAAGAACGACAGCTCATCGAAAAGCGGTTCAATGCGAGCCTGTTCACAAACGCAGATAGCACCTACCCAGAACTCGCTGGCGCGGCGGCGGCGATCATTGGATCCCTGTTTACCATGTTGGTGACTGCTATATTTGCGATCCCAGTCGGAATTTTAGCCGCCGTTTATCTTGAAGAATTCGCGAAAAAATCTCTTCTGACCAGCGTCATCGAAGTCAATATCAACAACCTTGCTGCGGTCCCATCCATCATTTTCGGCCTGCTCGGTGCCGCTGTGTTTTTAAACACGTTTGATTTGCCAAGGTCAGTTCCTTTGGTGGGAGGGTTGGTGCTCGGATTGCTGGTCTTGCCAACCATTATCATTGCGTCTCGCGCAGCATTGCGATCAATCCCGCCATCGGTTCGCGACGCGGCGCTTGGGCTCGGCGCTTCTCCGACCCAGGCTGTCTTTCATCATGTGCTGCCTTTGGCAGCGCCGGGCATTCTCACTGGGGCGATTATTGCGATGGCCCGCGCTCTTGGTGAGACGGCACCATTGCTTCTGATCGGCATGGTCGCATTCATCAGCGAAGTCCCGGCTTCACCAAATGATGAATCGACTGTGTTGCCGGTCCTCATCTATAAGTGGTTTTCTGGCGCAGAACGCGCATGGGAGCCGATGACATCCGCCGTCATAATAATCCTATTGATCGTTTTGGTGTCGATGAACTTGGTCGCAGTGCTATTACGGCGGCGTTTTGAGAGAAAGTGGTAGTCATGGCCGATACGGGTCTTGTTCAAGACAATGGTGGAGCGATCGGGTCGGGCATCGGTGGACCGAAGATCGATGTACGCAACATCGCGGTCAGGTATCAGGACAAAAGCGCGATCGAAGACATTTCGATCAAGATCCAAGACAAAGCCGTCACCTCTTTAATTGGTCCGTCCGGCTGCGGGAAATCGACATTTCTGCGTTGCCTCAACCGTATGAATGACACGATTGAAGGTGCAGTTGTTGAGGGTGAAATCATCATGGATGGTGAAGACATCAACTCGCCCGATATTGACCCTGTCACATTGCGCTCCAAGGTCGGAATGGTGTTTCAAAAGCCGAACCCATTTCCAAAATCTGTCTATGACAATGTCGCTTATGGCGCCCGCATCCACGGGCTCGCCGGCAATAAAACAGAACTTGATCAAATCGTCGAAGTGTCCCTGCAAAAGGCAGGCTTGTGGGATGAAGTCAAAGATCGACTAAACGCAAGTGGGACGAGCCTGTCTGGAGGACAACAGCAAAGACTGTGCATCGCCCGCGCCATTGCGATCAGCCCTGAGGTCATTCTTATGGATGAGCCTTGTTCCGCTTTGGACCCGATCGCCACCGCCCGCATTGAAGAGCTGATCGATGATCTGCGCCTGCGTTACTGCATCATCATCGTCACCCATTCGATGCAGCAAGCGGCGCGCGTGTCGCAAAGAACCGCATTTTTCAATCTCGGCGAATTGGTTGAATATGGCGACACCGAGATGATTTTTACCAATCCTGTTCAACAGCGCACGCAGGATTATATTACAGGCCGCTTCGGCTAAGGGGATAAACGTGTCAGAACCGCAGCACATTGTTAGCGCTTTCGGAGAAGAGTTGGAGCAACTCTCTGCGGCCCTCTTACGCATGGGAGGGCTTGCTGAAGTCATGATCCGCGACGCGTCTCGGGCGGTTGTCTCGCGTGACGCAGCCCTGGCGGAAACGGTGATAGACCGTGACAAAGAAATGGATCGTATGGAGGCCGAGGTTGAACGCAAAGCGGTTCGCATGCTGGCCTTGCGACAACCCATGGCAACCGATCTCAGAAACGTCATTGGTGCGATTAAACTTGCTGGCGGCATAGAGCGCATTGGCGATCTGGCGAAAAATATTGCACGGCGCAGCTTGGCGGTCATGGAAGAAGACAACCGGACCGCCTTGCGCGGGATCGAACGCATGGGTCAGGCGGTGTCGCGCATATTACAAGTCGCGCTTGACGCTTATGCACGGCGGGATCCTGTCACAGCGCTAACCGTGCTTGAACAAGACGATGATATCGATAGCCACTATAATGGACTGCTGCGGTCTATGCTGGTATTCATGGCCGAAGAGCCGGACCAATTACACGCCAGATCGAACTTTCTCTTCATTGTGAAAAATCTAGAACGGATCGGAGATCACTGTACCAATATCGCGAAGGTCGTTCACTTCATCGCGACCGGTGATCAGATCTCCGAAGCGGACCTCAGAAAGACCCCCTCCTCGGACAAGGATGCCCCATCATGAAACCCTTTATCGTTATTGCTGAAGATGAACCAGCGGTCTCAGAGTTGCTCCGCTACAATCTCGAATCGGAAGGCTATGAGACGGCGATTGCTAGTGATGGTGACGAAGCGATGCTATTGATTGACGAGCGCATTCCAGACCTCATGGTCTTGGATTGGATGCTGCCAAAAGTCTCAGGAATTGAAATCTGTCGGCGCGTGCGCACCCGTCAGGAAACGGCAAATCTGCCGATCATCATGCTGACTGCACGCACGGAAGAGGCGGATCGTATTCGGGGACTCGAAACAGGGGCAGACGATTATGTAACCAAGCCTTTCTCGACCAATGAACTGATGGCGCGTGTCAAAGCGGTGCTTCGTCGGATTCGACCAGCGCTGATGGATGACAAAATCAAGATCGGTGACATTCAAATCGACCGTACGACGCATAGTGTCACACGCGATATGAAAGACATCCATCTCGGACCAACAGAGTTTCGCTTGCTCGAGTATTTTGCACAGCATCCAGGCCGCGTGTTTTCGCGCGAGCAACTCTTGGACGGCGTTTGGGGATCAGACGTCTATGTCGAAGCGAGAACCGTCGACGTCCATATTGGTCGCTTGCGTAAAGCCCTGATGAGCCAGGGCGGAGACAATCCCATTCGCACCGTACGCTCGGCAGGATACTCTTTGCGGACCGACTGATATTCTTAGCAGATTATGCTCACAGAGCTCGTTTTTGTGGGACTTTGTTGGTGACTTACACCTGTTTTGAGCATACGGGTCATCAAACTGAATCGTGGGGTTAGTCATGCGGATTGGCGTTCCAACCGAAATCAAAAAGCAAGAGTTTAGGGTCGGCCTTACACCCGAAAGCGTTGGCGAGCTTGTCCGCGCGGGGCATGATGTCTTCATCCAGGACGGGGCCGGGATCGGCTCTGGATTCGCTAATGACGCCTATGCCGCGATCGGTGCCAGTATCGTCGCCGATGCCGACGCTGTTTTCGAGACGGCGGAGCTGATTGTAAAAGTGAAGGAGCCACAGCCCGAAGAGACGGCGCGGCTTAAACCGCATCACACCTTGTTCACATATCTGCATCTCGCCCCAGATCCGGTCCAGGCCAAAGGATTGATTGAGAGCGGCGCACTTGCCATTGCCTATGAGACAGTGACCGATCGCGATGGACGCCTGCCACTGCTGACACCGATGAGCCAAGTCGCGGGTCGGATGGCGATGCAAGTGGCTGCCTGGGCTTTAATGAAAACCAAACGCGGACGCGGTGTTTTGCTGGGTGGCGTGCCGGGTGTGATGCCAGCAAAAGTCGTGATCATTGGCGGCGGCGTCTCTGGGTCAAACGCTGCAGAGATTGCTGTGGGGATGCGCGCCGACGTGACGATTTTCGATCGCAACAATGCACGTCTGGCCGAATTGGACGCTCAGTTTAATGGCGCGGTTAAGACCATGTATTCGACGAAAGCGTCTCTGGATGCCGCTGTACGTGAAGCCGACTTAGTGATCGGAGCAGTTCTGATCCCAGGCGCTGCCGCTCCGAAACTCGTCACCAGGGACCAATTGCAGCATATGCGCCCAGGTGCGGTCCTTGTTGATATCGCAATCGATCAAGGCGGCTGCTTTGAAACATCGCGCGCCACCACCCACGAAGACCCAATCTATGAAATTGACGGCATCCTGCACTATTGCGTTGCCAACATGCCAGGCGCCGTGCCGCGGACGTCGACTTATGCGCTCAACAATGCGACGCTTCCATTCGTTCTTCAAATTGCGAACATGGGCGCGCAGAGCGCTGTGAATACCAACCCGCACCTTGCGGAAGGTTTGACCGTCGCTGAAGGCGCAATTGCACACGAGCAAGTCGCTTTCGATCTAGGGATGGCATTTAAGCGACCCAGCTGGTTCCAAGGATAAGCTCAACGGGGCGAGATGGCCGAGATGACCGGTTCTAAGCGGTTTCTTTCACGCGCAACCCGGCAACCCGCGCAATCGCGTCGTCTGCTTCAGCCATAATCCGGTCCACGATCTCCTTGACGGGAAGAATGTCCTTCACACCCCCAGCAGATTGACCCATCGCAAAACAAGACTTGGTCGCATCGAGACGCGTTTCATCTGTGACCCCCCCGATGCCGCCAATTACATCGGTTTGAACAGACAGCGCTGCTTGCATAGGGAAGGCCTGAATCTCATCAGGTCTGCCTTCCCAGTCGAGGATATAATCATTGGTGCGACACCGCATGGGTTTACCGGAATAGCAGCGGGTCCGCGTCGTATCTGTGTCACCAGCCCCGACCACAGTCTCTTTATAACTCTGCGCGGCATGCGCTTCAGCTGACGCAATGAAGCGCGTCCCCATCCAGACACCAACCGCGCCAAGCGACAAAGCCGCCGCAAGGCCCCGACCATCATAAATGCCACCTGCAGCAATCACCGGAATATCGACCGCTTCCACAGCTTGCGCCACCAAAGGCAACGTCCCGACCAATCCTGTATGACCCCCGCCTTCACCGCCTTGTAGGATAACGGCATCACACCCGGCCTGCTCTGCCTTGATGGCATGTTTAACTGCGCCGCCCACGACCATGACCTTCACGCCCGCGTCTTTAAGCTTTTTCATTATCGGCAGCGGGACGCCCAATCCGGCAACAAAGCTATCGGCGCCGCCTTCAATGATGACATCCACACTTTTCTCAAGGCTTCCCGGGTCAGCGGCTAAAAGGTCCACGCCGAACGGCTTGTCTGTCAAAGATTTAACCTTGGCCATTTGTTCAGCAATAAAGTCAGGTGAGGTTCCCGCCATGCCAAGAACTCCATATCCACCTGCATTACACATCGCTGCGGCAAGTTCTGCGTAAGAGACCCCGCCCATACCGGCGAGCATGATTGGATGTCGAATGCCTAGAAAATCACAAAGCGGCGTATGAAGTCCCATAAAACCCTCCTGTTTTGATGATGAATAGGAGAGCAACCTTGCGGCAAGACAAGGCATTCCCGCGGGTAAATCGGCAGTTTCAACCGCTTCTGCACTTCACCTCTGCACAAAACCGTCGACTCCGATATTATAGTCGTCGCCAATTGAGGCATATCTTCTAGAGGGGAAGACAGATGAGTATGAAACTCTGGGTAGCAGCTATGGCTGCAACAGGCCTTGTTGCCTGTACCGCTGCAGAAGAAGCAGCAGACGAAGCAACGGACGCAGCCGCCGAGGTTGTTGAAGAGGTTGCAGACGCTGCCGAAGAGACGACTGAGGAAGTCGTTGAAGCTGCAGAGGAAACAGCTGAAGAGGCCGCAGACGCAACCACCGAAGCGGTTGAAGAAGCGACCGATGCAGTAGAAGAAGCTGCGACAGACGCAATGGACGCTGCTGAAGACATGGCGACTGACGCAGCTCAAGCTGTAGATGGTGCCATGGCAGATGCCATGGACGCTGTTGAGGAAGCCGTCGAAGAAGAAACACCGGAATAAGTCTCCGGATCTCTTAGACATTGAAAAAGGCCCTGCAGGAGTGACAGGGCCTTTTTTTATGATGACGTTTTCGGGTGAGTCTTAGAAGACCGCGTATCCACCATCGATGATCAGCGTCGTCCCCGAGTGGTACTTAGACGCATCGCTGGCCAGATAGACGGCCATGCCGCCAAAATCCTCAGGTTCACCCCAACGGCGGATCGGAACACGCGAAATGACTTTCGACGTGAACACATCTGAGTCCTGAGCAAGCTCCGTCATATCTGTTGCGATCCAACCGGGCAAAATCGAATTGGCCCGGATGCCATAACGCCCGTGTTCAACCGCGATGCCGCGCATCATGGACGGCAATCCGCCTTTCGTCGCAGCATAGGCTTGATTGCGCGCCGCCCCTTCAATCCCAGCCAGCGATGCGACGCCGACGACAGAGCCTCCTGGATCACCGGCTTTCGCACGCTCGACCATATGCTTGACGCTTTCGCGCAGAGTCCAGAATGCGCCTTCCATATTCACAGCCATGTTCTTGCGCCAAATCTCGGTGGTCATTTCAACAAAACTCGCCGCACCAAACCCCACGCCCGCATTCGCGAAACAGCTATCAATCCGACCCATGGATGATGCGACGTCGACTGTGGCATCGATTACAGCTTGCTCGTCTGCGACATCGACCGTCCAAGCTTTAACATCCCCTGTTCCGAGATGAGACAATTCTTCAACCGCTGCCGTGTTCGCTGCCTCTTTGCGTCCCCAAATCGCAAGGCTCGCATTTGAGGCAGCCAACGCTTTCGCCATGCCAAGGCCAATGCCACGATTGCCACCCGTCACGAGCGCGACTTTGCCGCTCAAATCAAAAGGCGCATAGGTCATTCGGAGATTCTCCCATCTGGTTGTTTTCCTCTCAGTCGAGGGCGTGACCATAGGGAAGGCAAACTGAATTTAATTTCGCCTTTGAGCCGTCATTCGATTGTCAGAAGATGAGATCGTTAAACCGCGCCTTTTCGTTTTGGGCAGGACGAAAGTGATTTGCTGGCGCTCACGGTCAACCTGCATCCGCCAATGTTGCAAGACATCCATGCCTAAGATCATTGCCGGTCTGTCGGCCAAACCGAGCATGTCGAACAATTGAGATTTTAAAACCAAAAACCTCGCCTTCTGAGCTTTATATTCGCCGACTTGAAAACGCCGAAACTGATACACGCTGACATAGTGATTGGATAAGTCGCTGCCACGAACGCGCTGGGTGCCTTCAATATCCAGCTTGCCACGTGCGGCTTTAACAAAAGCCGGATTGACGAAGCTGACATGTGCGCCGGTATCGATGAGCGCCGTTCCGATCTCGCCATTGATCTCCACATCAATGAAAATAAGCCGATCAGAATAGGTATAGTTCAAAGTCGACGTTCGGCTTCGACGCACCCGTTTGGGAGCCCCTTCATACAAGGCCAGCGTCTGATTTGCGAAATCGAAATCAACGACCCGCTCGTGAAATAGTGAGATCGGTAAAATGCTCTGTTTGACGGGGTCCCGGTTCACTGTGTTCACCGCAACTGGAACATCCGTCCATTGCAGTTCGCCGATTGCCAAGCTCGATAGGTCGGATGTCGGATATGTTCTTGTTCCACCGAGACCTAGGATCTCAAGCTGCTCGGTGGGGCGCCATTTGATGTCTGCGCTGGCGATAAAATCGTCATCGATCAAGGGGAGCGTGGCCCCCGTATCAATAACGGCGAGTGTTCGCACGCCGTTGACGGCGATCTCAGTAACCGGACGCTCATTGGTTTCGAGGGTCAAAACGCGCGACTGTTTTTCGGTAGCATGCACAAATTGGACGTTAAGCGCTATGGCAACGGTCGCACTCAACACGGCCGCGCATTTCACCCAGGGCGTACAGAAACCCTTCACATGTGCCATGCGCGCAGTATGCCATATCTGTTACAAAAGTCACTTTTCAGCGAATGTTTCGCTCGACACGGCGTTTCTTAATGGCTGATGATTGAGAAAATTACTCAAGTTTTCAAGGAATACGTGATCCGTGCGCGTCTTAGACCCGTCTGTGAGCGCCGAGATATGCGCGGTGAGTGTGACCTTCGGGTGGCTCCAAATCGGGTGATCTGCGGGCAACGGCTCTTCTTTTACGACATCTAAATAAGCCCGCGCCGGAGTGTTTTGATCGAGCGCCGAGAGGAGAGCGGTTTCGTCAACCAGGCCGCCGCGTCCAACATTTATCAAAACGCTATCGGCTTTCATTCGACCGAGGAACTCACGGTCGACCATGTTTTCGGTGTCGTCCGTCAATGGCAGGCACAAAACAACCGCATCCATGTCAGGCAGCGCGGTTTGAATGCCAGCAGGTTGGATCATATAGTCCGCCGCGTCATTGTCGCCGGTTCTTCGGCGGACGCCTGTGACGGTCGCGCCTAACGCACGCAACCGTTTACCGCACGCCTGCCCGATCGCGCCAAACCCAATGATCAACCAGTTTGAGCTTGCCAATTCCCGAAACGGCAAGCGCATCCAAGTCTTGCCCGCTTGCGCCTCGCGGCGCCCGTGCCCATTCTGAAGGAAATCGAGCCCGGCCCACAGCACCCATTCGGCGATCGCTTCGGATTGTTCATGACTGCCAGAGAACAGTTTCGCTTTCTTTCCTGTGGCCTGGATCATCGGGTGTTCCGTCCCAGCCGCTGAGGATTGGAACCAATCGAGCGCATCTGCTTCGAACATAGTTTGAAAGAATGTGATTACGGACGGGCTGAAATAAGCGTCGGTCGTGCCATAGGCGATTAGTGCCTTTGCCTCACTCTCGCCCCAAGCTTGTTTCAGATCTCCTTCATCATCTAACACTAAAGGTGAAATCTGATCCGCGAACGGTCTCAGCGCGTTTTCGACCCGAGCGAAAGTTTTTGCATGAATCAAAAGTTGCCACATCCTCGTCTCCTCGCCGTCGCTCTCTTGGTTTTGAGCGTTGTGTTGCCAGCTCTTCCGGCACAAAGCCAGAGCCGCGTCCAGACGCAAGACTATTTCCGAGACGTCATCGCCCTCGCCGAAGTCCTCGGAAAAGCCCATGCAATTCGAGTGGTCTGCAATGGTCGAAACGATCAATATTGGCGTAGCTACATGCTGCGCTTGTTAGAACTGGAAGCGCCGTATCAAGGCGGGTTGCGTCGATCATTGGTCAACGGATTCAATGCCGGTTTTTCTTGGGGAAGCGACCTTCATCCCGTTTGCGATGGCAATGCGGTAAATGCGGAAAAAGCCTTTGCGACCGAAGGCCGAGACCTATCGGCGCGACTGGTACAGTTGAACATTCCGGGTGCGATTATGCGCGATCCAGACGAGCGTTAATCCGAGCGCTTGACCCGCGCTTTTCCGCGCCCGAGCGCAAGCGCTTTGATCGCTCCACGAAATGTGCGCACCTCCTGGGTCGTCCAATTGCCGCGAATGAACGCGTTGCGAATATTGGTTTTCATGAGCGGGGTTTTGTCCGGCGGATAAAAATACCCCGCGCGTTCAAGCTCATCCTCGAGATGCTCGAACATTCGGATCAGATCCTCTTTGAGTGCCGGCGCATCAACGCCCGACTTTTCCCCTTGCCAGCGCCCAATCGAACCTTGGCTTTGGCCCCAGCTGGAACAAAAAACACCCACGGCTTGAGCCAAATTGAGAGAGGCAAACTCTGAATTGACAGGATAGGTCAAAATCGCGTCCGCTAAACCGACCACTTCGCTGGGCAAGCCGTGATTTTCGGCCCCAAACAAAATCCCGGTTTTTTGATTGCGCGACTGGATCAGTGCGACCGCAGAGGTGGCATCGACGACGTCTTTTTCCATTCCGCGTGGTCGAGCCGTCGTCGCCAAAACGGTGCCAAGGTCGGCGATCGCATCTTCGACCGTTTCAAATACGTTGACCTGAACGCCTGCCTCGAATGCGCCCGCAGATAGGGTTTCTGCGGCCGGATTGGGCCAGCCATCTCTTGGAGCGACAAGGCGCAACTCCGTCAGGCCGAAATTCAGCATCACGCGGGCGGTCGAGCCAATATTCTCTCCGAGTTGCGGACGATGCAAAATGATAATCGGACGGTAATCTGACATGGCCGCGACATGGCGCAGGCAATCGCGAGCGTCAATCGAATCCTGTGAAAACCGATTGGCGATCAATTAACGCATGAACATGCCTATAGCGCGATGTATCCAGTCTTTAGCCAAGACAGCAGGGGGACGTTCGCGCATCCACCGCATGGCTCATTGTGGGCCGCGGCGCTTTAATCTTGGCGCGTCTCTTGAAGGCGCATCGGCATTGCGTCTATGAGCGCAAAGACGTCCTCGGAGCTAGGAACGTCCTCGCGCCAGATCTGTTTGACGTCACCATCAAGTCCGATCAATGCACTCATCTGATCACCCTGCTTGCATTCTAGACGAGTAGCGATTTCCAAACGCTCTGACTCGCGATATTCCGCATCGCAATCGTTACAATCTGGACGATAGGGTATCAGCCGAATGGAATCCTCCGTCAGCGAAAACAGACTCGTAGGACTGGTTTTGCGGGTGGTGGAGCTTTCGCGTTCAGGTGTTTGATCGGCCTTCGTTTTCAGATCAGATAACCAAGTCGACAGATTTGGATCATCGCCGGCACGCCCCATCACACTTACTGTCCAATGATGCTGGTCAATCCATACGAAGGCTAGTTTCCGGGTATTATTCTCATCACTCATAATCACTTTCTGTGCGGGCAGTCCGTAGACCACGAGATCATGCTCACTCTTTAACGCGCAAACGACTAGCAACCGGTTCTTCCACTGAAAGTCTTGCAACCTTACCGGGTCCGCAGCTGCGCCTAACAAACCATATAAGTGCGCGATTAAGCCGAGTGCTATGACCGATCCAAAAAGCTTTTTCATCTCTAACTCTGCTGACCTTTTGACGCCGATGTCAGACCTGCTATAGGCCCACGCAAACCGCTAAAGGCAAAGGACTTCTTCTCATGGCAAAGATCAAGGTCGAAAACCCAATCGTCGAAATGGACGGCGATGAAATGACCCGAATCATCTGGCAGATGATTAAAGATCAGCTCATTCTCCCCTATCTCGACGTCGATCTGAAATATTACGACCTGTCGATTGTGATCTGGTCATCGGTCTCATCGCGCATCTCAATCG
>JBCBQS010000028.1:0-17684 GCA_039820085.1 Pseudomonadota bacterium | reverse complement strand
GTAAACGTCATAATCAAAGATCTGGAGCCCGCTTATGTCTGATGTCCTCGATGTCCCCTTGTCGCAATGGCGTCAGGATGAGGAAATCAAAATCTTTAATGATGCGGTTTCTCAGTTTTTTGAGAAGGAACTCAAGCCGCATGTCGAGGATTGGCGCGAAGCCGGTGCTGTCCCTCGAGACGTTTGGTATAAGGCAGCCGAGCAGGGGTTATTGCTTGTATCTGCGCCTGAAGAGTATGGCGGCGCTGGCGGCGATTTCCGCCACGACGCGGTGATCATTGAACAGCTCGAACAACAAGGCATTGCCGGTTTCGGCATTGGTCTGCACAACGCGATCGTCGCGCCGTATATCATTCACTATGGCTCTGACGAACAAAAACAGCGTCTCCTCCCCAAACTCGCCTCTGGCGAGCTGGTTTGCGCCATCGCAATGACCGAACCCGGCACAGGCTCCGATCTGCAGAACATCAAAACAACCGCCAAAAAAGACGGCAATGGCTATGTTATCAATGGCTCGAAGACCTTCATCACGAACGGCCAGACGGCAAATTTGATCCTCGTTTGCGCCAAGACCGATCCGAGCAAAGGCGCCAAAGGCATTTCGATCATGATGGTTGAAACCGATGAGGTGGACGGCTTTGAGCGCGGTCGTAATTTGAAAAAAATTGGCCAGCCCGCGGCTGACACGTCAGAGCTCTTTTTCAACGATGTGAAAGTGCCGGCGTCGGCGCTGCTTGGGCCGGAAGAAGGCCAAGGTTTTATTCAGCTCATGCAGCAACTCCCGCAAGAGCGGCATATTATCGGTATTCAAGGGATTGGTATGATTGAGCGCGCGCTGCGCGAGACGGTTGCTTATGTTAAACAGCGCAAAGCGTTTGGCGGCACGATTATGGATTTCCAGAACACGCAGTTCAAACTCGCTGAGTGCAAAACCGAGGCGACAGTGGCGAAAGTCTTTGTCGACCATTGCACAGAGCTCCTCTTGAAAGGTGAGCTCGACGCGTCAACCGCGTCTATGTCGAAATACTGGATCTCAGACCTGCAGTGCAAGATTATCGATGAATGTCTCCAATTGCATGGCGGCTGGGGCTATATGGATGAGTACCCAATTGGCCAAATGTACCAAGATGCGCGCGTTCAGCGGATCTATGGCGGTGCCAATGAAGTTATGAAAATGCTGATCGCGAGGACGCTCTAAGCTTGCCCGATGACAGTCATCTTCTCGCGGAAGTGTTTCCAAAGCCAGCTGAGAGCTCTAAATCGCTTGGGTTTGAGCTGGTTTCGCTCGATATGAGTAAGATGGAAACCCGCGTGAAGTTCAACGGCAAAAAAGAATTCACCAACCCCGCCGGATATATCCAAGGCGGATATCTCTCGGCGATGCTCGATGACACGATCGGCATGCTCGCAACGATGAAGACAGGAACGCGAGCCTTTCCCTCGACCATCGATTTGCACACCACCTTTTTACGACCCGTACGCGTCGGCGCGATTGAAGTCGCTGCCCGTCTTCGCAATATTGGTCGACAAGTGATTTTTGCGGAAGCAGACCTCTATGACTCGCGCGGCAAAGAAGCTGCGCGCGCCAGGGCTTCGCTCGCCATCAACCCGATGAAGGCGCCTGCAAAATGAAGACATTAACGCGTTAAAGACAGGAGACCCCTCCCATGGCTGAAGCCTATATTTACGACGCCGTTCGCACTCCGCGTGGCAAAGGCAAAAAATCAGGAAGCTTGCACGAAATCACAGCGCTGGAATTGTCCACGCAAACGCTTGAAGCGATCCGTGACCGCAATGAGCTCGATACCCAATACGTTGATGATGTGGTTCTCGGCTGCGTCTCACCCGTTGGTGAGCAAGGCGGCGATATCGCCCGGATCGCGGTTTTGAACGCCGATTACGCGCAAACAACCGCGGGTGTTCAAGTGGACCGTTTTTGCGCCTCAGGTCTTGAAGCCTGTAACATGGCCGCCGCGAAAGTGATGACCGGCGAAGCCGATATGGCGATTGGTGGCGGCATTGAGAGTATGAGCCGCGTGCCCATGGGTGCCGCTGGCGGGGCTTGGTCAGCAGATCCACAAATCGCGCTGAAATCCTACTTCTCACCGCAAGGTGTTGGTGCCGACACGATCGCGACCAAGTGGGGGTTCTCACGCGACGATGTGGACGCTTATGCGGTTGAATCGCAGCGCCGTGCTGCACAAGCCTGGGAAGAAAACCGCTTCTCCAAATCGATCGTTGCGGTCAAAGACCAAATGGGCGGTATTCAGCTTGACCATGACGAGCACATGCGCCCGGATGCAGACATGCAAAGCCTCGCAGCCCTAAACCCGAGCTTTGCCGGCATGGGCGCGATGGGGTTTGATGAAGTCATCAAGCAGCGCTACCCAGAGCTTGAAGCGATCAATCATGTTCACCATGCAGGTAACTCGTCTGGTATTGTGGACGGCGCATCAGCGGTTCTGTTTGGTTCAAAGGAAATGGGTGAGAAGCTTGGCCTCAAGCCGCGCGCCCGGGTGAAGCAAATGGCGTCTATCGGGTCAGAGCCTGGCATTATGCTCACCGGTCCAACCGATGTGACGCTGAAAGCGCTGAAAAAAGCCGGCATGGATGTCAGCGACATCGATCTCTACGAGCTCAACGAAGCCTTCGCCTCGGTGCCAATGTTGATGATGCACTTGCTCGGCATTGATCATGAGAAAATGAACGTCAATGGCGGCGCAATCGCGATGGGTCACCCACTCGGCGCAACCGGCGGCATGCTGCTTGGCACCATGGTCGATGAGCTTGAGCGCTCGGATAAAGAAACCGCTCTGGTCACGCTCTGTGTCGGTGCTGGCATGGGCACAGCGACGATCATCGAACGCGTTTAAGCCAATGGGAGGCGCAGGACTAGCTCTCGGAATCTCTATTGGGATCTCCATTGGCGTTGCGATCGGGGTGGCGATCGACAATCTGGCGGCGGGCATCGGTGCTGGCGTCGCGATGGGGTCCGGGCTCGGTCTTGCGTTTTCTCAATCAAAGGAAAAATCGGGTGAAGACGACACCCAAGAGTCTCAGGATAAAGACAAATGAACCTCGAAACATTCTCTTTCGATATTGATGGCGATGGCATCGCACACGCGGTGTTTGATGTGCCAGGGCGCAGCATGAATACGCTGACCGGTAAAGCCATCGCAGATATTATTGCGATTACCAAAGAAGTCGCTGAAAATGACAAGATTACCGGCCTGGTCATTTCATCGGGCAAAGCATCAGGCTTCTGCGCAGGTGCAGACCTTGGTGAAATGAATGAGCAAGCGGGCGGTGGTAAACCCGAATCTGAAATGACCGAAGCTGAACTGAAAGCCAAGCAGTTCGCTCGCGGGTTTTCGCTCAACAAAACGCTTCGCGAGCTTGAAACCTGCGGGAAGCCAATCGCAGTTGCACTTGATGGTCTCGCCCTTGGCGGCGGTCTGGAAGTCGCGCTCGCCGGTCACTACCGCGTTGCGGCGAATGACAATCCGAAAATCCAGTTTGGTTTGCCGGAAGCGAAGATTGGCCTTCTCCCGGGTGCTGGTGGGACACAGCGTTTGCCGCGTTTGATCGGCGTTCAAGAAGCCCTGCCGCTGATCCTTCAGGGCAAGAGCTTCAATGCCGAGAAAGCCCACAAAATGGGTGTCGTGAACGAACTCGCCCCTAAAACTGATACGGTCACGAAGTGTAAAGAGTGGATCAAAGCCAACCCAGACGCAAAAGCGCCATGGGACGAAAAAGGTTTCAAAATGCCAGGCGGCGTGGTCCACCGCGCCCCCGGTGCCGGCCAAGTTGCAACCATGTCGAACGCGATGCTCGCGGCCAACACATATGGCAACTACCCCGCGCAAAAGAACATCCTGTCTTGCGTCTATGAAGGCACGCAGGTGCCGATTGATGCCGGTTTGCGGATCGAAACACGCTACTTCATCAACACGCAGCAGCGTCCAGAAGCCAAAGCGATGATCCGCTCGCTCTTCTTGTCGATGCAGGAACTGTCCAAAGGCGGGAACCGCCCTGCTGGATTTGAGAAAGCGACGTTCAATAAAATTGCCGTTGTTGGCGCAGGTTTGATGGGCGCTGGCATCGCTTATGTCCAAGCCAAAGCCGGTATTCCTACTGTTCTTGTCGATGTGTCGAAAGAGAATGCTGAGAAAGGGAAGGACTATTCTCGCCGTTTGGTTGAGAAAGATCTGTCCCGCGGTAAGATCACCCAAGAAAAGGGCGATGCTCTGCTCGACCTGATCACGACGACGGATTCTTATGATGATGTCAAAGGCGCCGATTTGGTTGTTGAAGCCGTGTTCGAGAACCCTGAACTGAAAGCCAAGATCACCAAAATGGCGGAAGACGTGATCAGCGCGGATGCGATCTTCGGATCGAACACATCGACCTTGCCGATCACGGGTCTCGCAGAAGCGTCAGAGCGTCCGGAGAACTTCATCGGGATCCACTTCTTCTCACCGGTTGAGCGTATGGGTCTCGTTGAGATCATCACCGGCGAAAAGACCAGTGAGGAAACCCTCGCCAAGTCGATCGATTATGTTCTCGCGATCCGCAAGACACCGATTGTCGTCAATGATAGCCGCGGCTTCTATACTTCGCGCTGCTTCGGCACCTATACTCAAGAGGGCATGGCAATGCTCGCAGAGGGTATCAAGCCGGCGATCATTGAGAATGTTGGCCGCCAAGCTGGCATGCCAATGGGGGCGCTGGAAGTGTCTGACTCCGTCGGTCTCGACACCGCGCTGAAAGTCGGTCGCCAAATGGCGCAAGCGGCAGGTGTTGACTATGACTCAAACGAGCTCGGTCAGATGATGGCGTGGCTCGTAGAAGACCAAGGCCGTGTCGGTCGCAAAGCTGGTAAGGGCTTCTACGACTATAATGAGAAAGGTAAGCCCTCTCGCCTCTGGCCCGATCTCAACACGCGCATTGATGTCACCGTTGATGAGTGCCCGCCCGAGATGAAAAAGCACCTGACCAATCGTTTCTTGGTGCGCCAAGCGGTGGAAGTGGCCCGCTGCTTCGAAGAGGGTGTGATCACCGACGCGCGTGACGCGGACATTGGCTCGATCCTCGCTTGGGGCTTCGCGCCATACACAGGCGGCTGCGCGTCATACATGGACTTGATCTGGGGTATCCCAGAATTTGTCGCTGAAGCCGACGCGCTGGCTGAGAAGTATGGCGACCGATTTAAAGTCCCGCAGCTCCTGCGCGACATGGCGGCGAATGGCGAGACCTTCTATTCTCGCTTCCCACCCGGCGGCGTAAAGCAAAAGGCGGCCGCTTAAAAAACTAGTCTAAGACTATTGTCGGATAAGTCTCGTTGAGTTCCGATACATTGTTGACTTTATAAGAAAATAATTCTGTATTTAACTTGAGCTGGAAGAATCCAGCTCAAGTTTTTTATTTAGGGGAATAAGTTAAAATGAGATCGATTTTGAGCGCGTTTGCTGCGATCGTTGTCCTGGGCGGTTGTGTGAGCGCCGGAAATGCAGCTTTAAAAGATGTAACTAACGAAACACTGTCCGAAGAACTTAAAGAAGGAATGTCTATGGCTGAGGTTCGGTCTGCATTGGGAGATCCTATAGACGTCAGTTTCACCGATGGTGGTCTATCCATATGGAACTATGAGCGTGTTGAAGCTCAAATGACTGCCGAAAGCTTCATTCCAATCGTAGGTCTTTTTACGAGCGGTGTAGAAGGCACGAAAACCCAATTGGTCATCCTTTTTGACGAGGAAGACAAAGTGCGCAAATTCACGCTTTCCGACAGCGATTATGAATCCAAGTCTGGTTTGATGGCTCAGTAAAAATCAACAGAATTTTCTAAGACTCAAAATGAACGGCCGGAGCGTTTGCTCCGGCCTTTTTATCTTTAGGCGCCTTCTTCGACGATCGGCGTCAGAAGGATTTCAACTCGGCGATTGGCTGCTCTGCCGGCCTGAGTCGCGTTATCCGCAATCGGTTGGGTCTCGCCCATCCCAAACGCATTCAAGCGCACGGTTTGAACACCGCTATTGCGCAAATAGGCAGACACGGAGTCGGCGCGACGCTCAGAAAGTTGCTGATTGTAAGCATCGTCGCCGTCTGAGCTTGCATGCCCGACAACGTCGATTGCGGTCTTTGGATATTCAATCAACGTCGTGCTAACCTGATCGAGCGGTCCGTAAAAATCGCCTTTGATCGCCGCGCTGTTCACATCAAAGGTGATGCCAGAGGGCAAATTGAGTGCGATTTGATCGCCGACACGCTCAACTTCGATGCCGGTTCCCGCCGTCTGTTGGCGCAAGGCTTCTTCTTGGCGGTCCATATAAACACCGACGGCAGCGCCTGCGAGCCCGCCGACGACAGCGCCAATGGCGGCGTTCCGTTTGTCATCTCCACCGGCAATCATGCCGACACCCGCGCCAATAATAGCGCCGCCGGCTGCGGTTCCGAGCGTCCGGTTTGATACATTTTGGCAGCCCGCCAGGAGGGCAGCAGCAGCGATGACAGTCAGTGTGGTTTTCATAAGAAACTCCCCAGTTGCGCGAAGGAAAAGGCCATTGCTCGCTTAAAACACCAAGTGAAACTTTTGCAACACATTCCGTTTTTGCACGGCCTATGTAGTCTCCCTTATCCAAGAAAACCGGCACAATCCTTACCTTTTTCTCATAAATTAGGAGGGTTTTTTGATGTCGGTTTTATGTGTTCTTGGGGGCGCGCTGGAGCGCGCTAAACCTCAAACTGAAACAGCGATTGCAATGGCGAAAGCGCTTGGCGTTGGTGTCACTGGCCTCATCGCGATGCCTGATCCAAATTCGTCAGCCATGTATTTTGTCGCTGGCGAGGCCGTTATGGCGAGCGCGTCGAGCTTTTCTGCGATCAAGTCTGCCCAAGATGAAGCGCGCGCTGATTTGCAAGAGGTGTTTGATGCATGCGTGTCAGCGGCGGGCAGCTGGTTGCAGTCGGATCTTGTGGATGAAACCGGCCATGTCCAATCAATCACAGCGGCGCATGCGATCTTAGCCGATATGAGCGTGTTCCCGCGCGAAGCAGCAAACGTCAGCCATCCGCTAAACTCGGTATTTGAATACGTTCTAATGGAAGAAAGACTGCCCGCCGTTTTGGCAGCGGAAGCGGGTACCCCAACAGGCCCAGCGCTCATTGCCTGGGACGGCTCTCCACGGGCGATGCGCGCGGTTCGGGCACATCTGCCAATCCTGCAATCTATGGGGCACGTGATTATCGCCCATAACCCAGACAAAGACCGCGAAATTGGCGGCACGGCGCAAATCGCAACTTCTGAAGCCCTCGCAGATTGGCTGCGTGCCGAACGGGTCGAGGCCAAGACCGAGGTGTTTAACGGCAGCGTTGCGGATGGATTGCTTGACCTTGCCAAATCCCATGCCGCCGATCTGATCGTCATGGGGGCTTATGGTCATAGCCGAATTGGTCAGATGCTGTTCGGCGGAACCAGTCGGGCATTGCTAAGGGCCGAGGATGGCCCGGCATTGGCGCTTTCACACTAGAAAAAGGAAGATCTCAAATGCCTTTGAAACGAATTGTTCTAAGACTCGCTCGCAATCCTGACTTTCCAGATGGGGATGACCGCCAAGGTTATGTGATCGTCGCACCGCTGGATGCGGCTGGAAAAATTGACGTCGCGCTGTGGCGCGCGGCGCGTGAGAAGTGCACTGTTGACCGGTTTCATCCAGATCCAGATGAGACAGCCGATGGTCTTTTAACGCATCGCGGGGACCAGTGGCGGTTTCATTATGATGAGGAAGAGGAAGGGCCTGATGAAGGCGGATACCGTCTCGGTGATCACCACTTCCGACCCGGCGAATACATCACCATCGCCTCGCACGGTGAAGATCCATTAACCTACATTGTCACGGAAGTGGAACGCGCAGAACACGCAAGCTGAACCAAACGCAACTGAACTGAAGGCAACGAAACCAGGCGCAAATGCCTTGATCCAGCCCTGTTTTTGTTGATCGACACTGCTTAAGTAGAACCTACGAAAAGGAGTGTCCCGATGCTGGTAGGTCTTGTTTCAACGATAGCGCTGATTGTTGCGCTCGGTCCGCACGTGCAGACGTTTCAAGTCGAAGATGTGCTGCCATCGACAGTGGAGACAGAAGCAGAAACGGAGTCTCCGGTTGAGCCAGAACTGTCTCAAGCGACTGAAACAGCTCCAATCACGGTTGAAGTTGAGCCGAATGAGGGTTTTGTTGAACCGGCGCTCGACGCCGAAACGGAACGCGCGCCGATATCGGATCAAGCGCCGGAAGTGCTGCCGGAAGCCATCGACGATGTGCCAGAGCAGATTGTCGATGCATCGCCACCTGCCGTCGTCCAACGCGGTGATGTTCCTGAAGCGGAATGGCCAGCCATTCTCACCCAAGCGAGCGATGCGCTGGCGACGGCCAAAACCGCGAAAGGTAAGTTTATGCAATCGAATGCGGATGGCAGCATTGCCACGGGGACGTTTGCACTGAATCGACCCGGCCGGATGCGGTTCGATTATGACGATCCGACGCCCGTTCTGATCGTGTCGAATGGGACCACCGTTGCGATGGCTGATGAAGAACTCGAAACCGTCGACCGCGTCCCAATCGGGGCGACCCCGCTCGGCCTGATCCTTTCAACCGATCTGAATGTCGATACGGACATAGATGTTCTGGAAATTCTCCAAAACGAAGACCGAATTGGCATTCGGGTGCAAGATGCTGAGGGTGAGCTTGAAGGCACGCTCACCATGGTGTTCTCGAAGCTAGATTATGCCCTATTGGGTTGGTTGGCGGTCGATGGGAATGACCAGACCACGGTGGTCGATCTCATCGATGTTGAGACCAATATTCGCGTCGACCCACGCTTGTTCAGGTTGGACGAAGTTGAAGATGAGGAAGACGAGCGCTAGCGCCTGACCAAAGAAAAAGCCGGACCAGAGAGTCGTGGTCCGGCTTCCCCCTTTTGGTCCGCGCGCGTCCCCACGACTCACGAGACCCACCAAGGCATCACAGCTGCAACTGCGTGTTCAACTTGGCGTGTTGATGGTATACATACCCGCGGTATGTTACTCGTCAATAAATAGAATTCGAAAAATGGCGCGACGATCTAAAGCTGATGCAGAAAAGACACGCGAGCAACTTATAGATGTTTCGACCCGATTGTTTGAAACCAAAGGGTATGCCGAGACGTCGGTAAAAGAGATCTGCGAGGCGCTTGGCATCACCAAAGGTGCCTTGTTCCATCATTTCAAATCAAAAGATCGCTTGTTCCTGGAAGTTTGGACACGGCTACAAAAGCAAATGGACGACGAGGCGCGCGCCGCTGCATTCGCGGCGAGGAGCCGCACCGACCCATATAGTGCCTTCCTCGCCGGGTGCAGAACCTATTTGCGCTATGCGACACGCCGCGATTATCAGAAGATCGTCCTCATCGACGGACCCGCAATTTTGGGACTTCAAGGTTGGTATGAACGCGACCACGATCTTGGAACGCAGAATGTCTATGCAGGCGTTCGGTATCTGTCCAAGAAAGGGATCGTCGCCGCACATCGCGTCGCACCCTTTGCTGTCATGTTACAAAGCGCCCTGAACGGAGCTGGGTTTGCGCTCGCCCGAGATGAAGAAGGCGTCGACGCGTCGAGCATCTATGATTCGTTTGAGAAAATGGTGAGAGCGCTGCGCTAGCCATCCATCAAAGCGGCGAAGCGCTTGAACAGATAAAAGCTATCTTGAGGTCCCGGGCTCGCCTCAGGATGATGCTGCACCGAAATAATCGGCTTACCTGCGACCGCGAGCCCGCAATTGGTGCCATCAAACAAGGATCGGTGACTTTCTTCCACACCGGCAGGCAGCGTGTCCGTATCCACTGTAAAGCCATGATTCATCGATACAATTTCGACTTTTCCACTGGCGAGGTCTTTGACGGGGTGGTTCGCACCGTGGTGGCCTTGTGCCATTTTCTTGGTTTTTGCGCCGAGGGTCAGCGCTAAAAGTTGATGGCCCAAGCAAATGCCAAGGATGGGGGTTCCACTATCAACAATCGCTTTGAGCAAATCACCTGATCGTTCAAATGTTGCAGCTGGATCCCCCGGCCCATTAGAGAGCACGATCCCATCGGGTTTTAGCGAAGAGATCGTGTCAAACGCGGCGTCTCCATTGACGACCGTCGCACGCGCGCCAACGCTGGCGAGATTGCGCAGAATGTTCTTCTTGACCCCAAAATCGATAACAACGACGTGTTTTTCCGCGTTATTCTCGTCGGTGAAACCGATGCTGAGATCCCATAAACGTTCGGAATGATCAAAGGCCGCGTCAGCATCCACTTGCGCAGCGAGATCGGCGGCCTCCAAGCCCGCCCAGGCTTGTGCTGCTTTAATAAGAGCCTCAATGTCGATTTTGCCATTCGGTGCGTGTTGGATCGCACACTTTTGCATGCCTTGCTCGCGGATGAGCCGGGTCAAAGCACGCGTATCGACCTCGGATAGGCCAATGATACCCTTTTTCTTTAACCAAGTTCCAAAATCATCTTCTGAACGCCAGTTTGAGGGTGGGGTGATCGCTTCGCGAAACACCGTTCCAATGGCAGCGCGCGCCGCATTGGCACTTGAGTCTTCATGATCGTCCGAGTTCGCGCCGACATTCCCAATATGCGGGAAGGTGAACAAAATCACCTGCTCAGCATATGACGGATCGGTGAGGATCTCTTGATAGCCGGTCATCGCCGTGTTGAAGCAAAGTTCTCCAACCGCTATTCCAGTTGCGCCTGCACCAGTGCCAACAAAGACCGTCCCATCCGAGAGCGCCAAGGCACCGGTCGCTTGTGTGGCAGACTCGGATTGATTTTTCGTATTCATACCCTTATCTCCCACGTTTCGCTGGACTCGCCAGCCGCCTGACGCTTTAACGGTTTCTCAGGCAAACGGGTGGCAAATAGAGTGCTGCGGTCTGAACCGTCAAGCGGTTTTAGAGCATTATAGGCGGCTTTTAGAGGCGTATCGAATGGGTCAATTAGATCATTCTTTCCAAATCACATTGCGTAATCGGATTAATCAGGCGCTCAGTCAGGCTGAGTCGGATGACACAAATAGTGTCGACGCTCAGACTTTGAGGTTGATTAAATGCGCGATGGACGACCGCGATGTGCTTGCGCGCGGCCGGGGCGAGTGCTCGGGTTGCGATGATGACGTCATTGTCGAATTGCTTGAAGTGATGGCCAAACAGCGTGAAGCGTCGATCAAGCAATATGACGATAGCGGTCGTATCGTGGATGCTGAACGCGAGCGCGAAGAACTCGAGATCATCAATGCGTTTCTGCCAAAACCGCTCATGGGTCAGGATCTTGAGGAAGCCGCTGCGACAGTGGTCGACGAGCTGCAAGCCCGTAAACTCAAAGATGTTGGGCGTTGCATGACCGCGCTGCGGGAGAAATATCCTGGCCGGATTGAATGCGGCCCAGCCAGCAAAGCTGTTCGCGCAGCGATAGGCTAGACGACCCCGCGCCTTTTAACGCATTGTCCCGGCAGATACTGGGAGATGGTTGATGAAATCGCTATTGGTAGCCGTAATCGCTTTGGTCGCGGGCGCCGCGATTGGTGTGTTTGTGTATACGCGCTTTGTTCCTCCGCCGATGGATGTGATGGCACGCGCGGCTGCGTTTGAAGGGGATCGCGACTACTTTTTTCAAAGCGCGAGCGAGCTTTACCCGACTCGGGTCGTGGCGCGGTCCAGTCAATCCGAGCCCCTCCCGCGCGCCGACTCTGTTCTAGATGGCTTTTCCTACGAGTACGAAGGCGCCACGAAACAGCTCACGGATTTGTTTTCCGACATGGAAACGTCGGGCCTGATGATCTTACACAGAGGCGAGATCATTCATGAATCCTATGATCGAGGTGGCAGTCCCGCGACACGCTTTACGACTTGGTCGTTGGTGAAATCGATCACCTCCACGCTGGTCGGCGTTGCCGTCGCAGAGGGAAAGATTGCCAGCGTCGATGATCAACTGGTGACCTATCTGCCGGAAGTCGCCGGCACCGCCTATGATGGCGTGACGATTAAACAGGCGCTGCAAATGTCGTCTGGCGTTCGTTACGATCCCAATCTCTGGGATGGGAATATGAAGGACACGGTCGACTTCATGACCAAGAGTGTTGTCACCGGCCAAGCACCATCATTCGACTTGGCGATCGCGTTCAAACGCGAGAACGAGCCCGGAACGGTGTTCAACTATAACACTGCCGAAAGCCAGGTTTTACTCGAACTCGTACGGCGGGTCAGCGATATGGATGCCGCAGACTATCTGCATCAGACGATCTGGGAACCGCTCGGTATGGAATATGACGGCGCTTGGGTGATCGATAGTGCAGGCGCGGATGGCGCGGAGATTGGCGGTGCGTTTTACAATGCATCTCTGCGCGATTGGGCCCGGTTCGGTCAGTTTATCGAACAAGGCGGTGTTTGGAATGGTGTGCAGATCTTACCGGTTGATTGGGTCGATCGCGCGACGGTGTCTGATCAGGATCACTTGCTACCCGGTATTGTTCATCCCAACCCAAACCGTGGTTATGCCTGGCATTGGTGGACCTATGCCGACGGAACGTTCACCGCGTCTGGAGCAAATGGACAAACGCTATATATCGACCGCGAAAACGACTTGGTCGTGGCCCGATCGAGTTCTTGGCCCGAGGGCTACGTTCGCGAACATGATGATCAAAGCTTTGCGATGTACAAGGCATTGGCGGAATGGGTGACGCGGCCTAATCCCGGGACGAGCGGCGAAGATACAATCTCCGCAGAAGCACCTTAAGCGGCAACCACAAAACGGTTCCGGCCGCGATCCTTGGCATCATAGAGCGCATTGTCAGCACGCGACAGCGCCGAACTAACGGTATCGCGTGGATGCAGGATACTCACGCCGATACTGGCCGAGAGACGGATGCTGACATCACCGTGTTGATACGGCGTCGATGCGACTTGCTCACGAATGGCGTCGGCGCGTTGATGCAAATCATGAACGGTTTCATACGCGACGAGGACTGCGAATTCTTCACCGCCGAGGCGTGCGACGATGCTGTTTTCGGCGGCGGCGAGCAGAATTTGCTGCGCGACATGGATCAAGACCTCATCGCCAGTATCATGGCCATAGACATCATTGACCTGCTTGAAATGATCGAGATCAACAATGAACATGCTGAGCCCGCTATAATTTAGATCTGTCTCATCCAAGGTTGTATTTGCAGCGTGCATAAATGCGCGGCGATTGGCGAGCCCGGTCATTTCATCCGTGCGCGCAAGTTTCGATACGGCGAGCATGCGCTGGTGGTTGCGATGGCTCTGAAAGGCGATGACGGATGTACATAGTGGCACGATGAGCAGGGGCAGGATAATCGATGTACGCAGGGCTTGTTGGTGGATCTGCGGGTCATATCCTTTGGTTGTGTACCAAGTGACTGAAAACGCGATCACGAGCGCCACAACCAGAACAATCAAGCTGGTTATGATCATGCTTGACGCAAATTCGCGCTCATTCGGCACGTCGCAAAGATCGTGTTCAAGTTTCACAGATTCGTCCACCTGCCTCGCCTATAGATGCTTAAGGCTAGGGTTCAGTTGCACAATTTGATCGAATTTGACCGATCACTGTCATTTCTGACAGGTTAAGCGCTTCGCGAGTCGCGCAAGCCGCGCTATGGTTAAGCATGAGCGCACCAATCCGCATCCCTGATGGCTTTGTCGATGAACTGAAAGCGCGGATTCGGCCATCCGACGTGATTGGCCGCAAAGTGAAGCTGAAAAAGCAAGGCAAGGAATGGGTCGGGCTGTCGCCTTTCACAAACGAGAAAACGCCAAGCTTTTACGTCAATGACCAAAAGAAGATCTTCAAATGCTTCTCATCGGGAATTGGCGGCGATGTCATCTCCTTCGTCATGGAGACAGAGCGGCTGTCATTTATGGAAGCGGTTGAAAAGCTCGCCGAAGATGCCGGTATGTCGCTTCCCAAAGCGACCCCTGAAAGCCAAGAGCAATATGATCGACGCCTGCGTCTGGTCGCCGCCTGCGAGGCTGCAGCGGCGTATTTCGAAACGTGTTTGCGGGCGCCCGAGGGGGCCGAAGCGCGACGCTATCTGGAGGGCCGGGGACTTAGACCAGACAGTTGGGGGAAGTATCGCCTCGGCTTTTCGCCGGATGAATGGCGTAAAACGTTTGAGCATTTGAAAGCGAAGGGCTTTTCGCAGAGCGAAATCATCGAAGCTGGCCTCGCCGTTGCCAAAGACGGCGGCGGTGAACCGTATGATCGGTTTAGAGGCCGCTTAATGTTCCCCATCGAGGACACGCGCGGTCAAGTGATTGCGTTTGGTGGACGTGGTCTGCAGCCGGACGCAAAGCCGAAATATCTCAATTCATCGGATACCCCGCTCTTCCACAAATCTAAGGTGCTCTATCGCTACAAGGCGGCGCGCGAAGTGTTCGGTGGCACCGAGGAAGGCGGCCTAATTGTCTGTGAAGGCTATATGGACGTGATCGCGCTCTGCGAGGCGGGGTTCGGGCATGCAGTTGCGCCACTCGGAACCGCGCTCACAGAGGAGCAGATTGCCCTCTTATGGCGCGCTGGGCCGGAACCCATTCTGTGTTTTGATGGGGACCGCGCTGGCCTTGGCGCGGCTTATCGCTCGATTGAGCGTGCGCTTCCCGGATTGCAGCCAGGGCGAAGTATCTTTTTCTGTCTTTTGTCTGATGGCTTAGATCCTGATGACCTTATTCGAGAGCAAGGTCCTAGAGCGATGGGTCAGGCGCTCGACAGCGCCCTACCGCTGGTGGAGGTGCTTTGGCGGCGCGAGCGGGACGCGGAAAGCGTCGATACCCCCGAGCGTCAAGCCGGCCTGGAACAACGTCTGATGCAAGCCGCGAGTACGATCCAGAATGGCGGTGTGAAGTCCGCCTATGAGCGGGAATTGAAAAACCGGATGCGTGATTATTTCTGGCAGATTCGGTCAGCGAAGAGAGGCGGTGACCGTGCCCCAAGCCGCGGGGGACAAGTCGTTGTGCTCGCGTTGCCGGGTGGGTCACCTGCAAAGACGCGCGGGCTCGGTTTGGTTGTGCGTGCGGTCGACTTTCCCCACTTAACCGAGATTGGCTTTGAGGCCCTGGCTGTTGCAGATTTACCCGATCCTGATGTTTCAGCCATCCGTGACGCGCTGATCAGCCAAAATACTGCAGATTCGGGTGTTGACCGGGCGGCCTTGAGCAACCATTTAATGGGTCTTGGAAAATCACGCGCTGCAGAACTGTTAACAAAATATCCCGACATCCCAGAGATACCGCGCGGCGGTGAAGAGGAGCGGGAATGGCTAATCGCCTTAGAGCAGTATGCACGCCTTGAAAGCACGGACGAGTCCGGGCGATCCTCTGGAGACGCTTTCGCGACGCCAGAAGATGCGCGCCACCGGCATCGTATCGTGTCTGAGAGAAGGGCACGCACAGCGCGTCTCAATGAGGCAGCAGAAAAAGCCGATCGGAGCTGATCAGTTTTTTACGGAATTGAAATTGTAAGCTGCGAGGACGTGCGCAGCGACCGGGAGCGATAGATGGCGAAAGCCAAAGCGGAAACACTCGAAGAAACCGAAGACCGTCCGGTCCTCGATCTCAGCGACACCAAAGTCAAAAAGTTCCTCAAGGATGCCAAAGCCAAGGGCTATGTCACGCTTGAGCAATTGAACAAAGTCCTGCCGGAAGACGAGCTATCGTCTGACCGGATCGAGGACACGATGGCCATGCTGTCCGAGCAAGGCATCACAGTCGTTGATAGTGAAGAAGAAGGCGAAGCCGCTGCGAAAGGCACCGCTGTCGCTACCACCGGCACGACGGGCGCGGTGGTCAAAAAGGGCAATGCGCGCGGATCGGATCGTACCGATGACCCCGTGCGCATGTATCTGCGCGAGATGGGCGCTGTAGAGCTGCTGTCTCGCGAAGGTGAGATCGCGATCGCCAAGCGCATAGAAGCGGGCCGCGATGCAATGATCCGTGGCTTATGCGAGTCGCCCCTAACCTTCGAAGCGATGATGGTGTGGCGTGACGAGCTGGTGAATGAGCGCATCCTTCTGCGTGACCTGATCGATCTGGAAGCCACTTACGGTGCCGAAAATCCGGCTCCTGAAGAAGAAGAGCTCGACGAAGAAGAAGCAGAAGCGCGCGAAAACGAAACGGTTGAAGAGCGCCACGCCCGCGAAGAGCGCGAGGATGAAGAAGAAGGCGCAGCCATGTCCATGTCCGGCATGGAAGCTGAGCTGCGCGAAGGCGTGCTCGACAAACTCGACGAGATCGCAACGGGTTTTTCTAAGTTCCGCAAGCTCCAAGAAAAATTGGTCGGACGTCGGATGGAAGGCAAAGGCCTGACTCCAAAAGACCAGGAATCCTATGACGGGATTTCTCAGACCATTGTCGATGAGCTGAAAACCATGCACATCAACAATGCGCGGATCGAAGCTTTGGTTGAGCAGCTTTATGCGATCAACAAAAAGCTGATGGGCTTAGAAGGTCAATTGATGCGGCTTGCCGATGCGCATGGCGTTCCGCGCTCTGAATTCTTGAAAAACTATTTCGGCCGCGAGCTCGATCCGACGTGGATTGAAGACGTCTCAGCAATGTCGAAAAAATGGGAACGTTATACTGAGCGCGAGGCGGATAAAATCGACGCCATTCGCAACGAGATTCAAATGGTTGCTCAGGAAATCGGTATCCCGATCGATGACTATCGCAAGATTGTTCAGCGCGTCCAAAAAGGTGAACGCGAAGCGCGCATTGCCAAAAAGGAAATGGTCGAAGCGAATCTGCGCTTGGTGATCTCAATTGCTAAGAAATACACCAATCGCGGTTTGCAATTCCTCGATCTCATTCAGGAAGGCAATATCGGCTTGATGAAAGCGGTTGATAAGTTTGAATATCGCCGCGGCTATAAGTTCTCGACCTATGCAACCTGGTGGATCCGCCAAGCGATCACCCGCTCGATCGCGGACCAAGCGCGCACGATCCGTATTCCAGTGCACATGATCGAAACCATCAATAAGATTGTCCGGTCGCAGCGCCAGATGCTGCATGAAATTGGCCGTGAGCCAACGCCAGAAGAGCTTGCCGAAAAGCTCGGTCTGCCGCTCGAAAAGATCCGTAAGGTCTTGAAGATCGCCAAAGAGCCAATCTCGCTCGAAACACCCATCGGCGATGACGAGGATTCAAATCTCGGCGACTTCATCGAAGACAAAGCGGCGCTCTTGCCCGTCGATGCGGCCATCCAATCGAACCTGCGTGAGACCACGACCCGCGTGCTCGCCTCGCTCACACCGCGTGAAGAGCGTGTTCTGCGGATGCGCTTCGGGATCGGCATGAACACGGACCACACGTTGGAAGAAGTGGGTCAGCAATTCTCGGTGACGCGTGAACGCATTCGTCAGATCGAAGCCAAAGCGCTGCGCAAGCTGAAGCACCCAAGCCGCAGCCGGAAACTGCGAAGCTTCTTGGATACCTAATCGCTAGACGCTGCTAAGCATCAGGGCCCGCCGCGAGGACACTTGCGGCGGGTTTTTTGTGCACTTTTTCGACGACGAAACTCATCAGAACAGCGATTGGCCAGTTCAGAAACATGAGACAGCCCGCAAACGGACCCATTGGGGTATATAGCGCT
>JBCBQS010000027.1:0-17735 GCA_039820085.1 Pseudomonadota bacterium | reverse complement strand
GAAGTAGGATACCAACTCGCATCCTATGTCATTCCCAAGCTGGCATGATTTGATGATCGACGTCGCGGCTTCCAAATGCGTGTCAGGTGCTTCTTCTGGAAATGACTCATCGGACTTGTATAGAGCCGTGCTAACCGCAGCGCATCCATATATCGAATTCAATTCGCAGCTTTTTCGAGAGAACTCCAAGGCCTGATCCAAGTCCTGAGGAATTGTCTCAACGATCTCGATTGGAAAACTCGCTAAAAATCCACGCTCACCCTCGAGAAACCCAGCCCAGAAGAAACACGCTTCGGCGTCGCCTTGTTCGCACGCAAAAGTAAAAGCGTCTTGTAGCGGTGTATCGGAATCAGAGCGAAGGACCAGCGGTCGGATGTTTAAGCCTCTTTGTGCAATGCAATTGTCATAGTCTGCCATTTCACAAGCAGGTAGAGGCGTGAACTCAATGGCTTCTGATGGCTGACTATCAACTGAGCATCCGGATCCAAAGATCGCGATCGAAAGGAAAATTGACTTAAGCTTCACTTATCCATCACTCCACACGGCGTCCTCGAATTCACCAGCCACGATCACTGGCAAACCGCAAGCAAATCCCACCATCTATTTGGATATTCTTCGTTATTGAGCGACCGGTTTAGGGCGTTCTTTGCCGTTTAGTTCAGAGGCTGTTGTGGGGCGAGTTTAAACCTCTCAGCTAATTTGCGTTCGAAGCGCGTTTAGACGCATGGCGCGTCCGCAAAGCAGTAATGACGATATCTGCATTCGACTGTGCAATGAGATCGGCCATCTTAATCTCGGCCCGCAAGCCCCCATTCATCTGATCTAATACGTCGGGAATTTGGGTCTCAGTGGACGTAAAGACAATCGGCAATTGAAATGGATGAGACATATCGAATATCTGAAACACCATGGATACTTTAACTGCGGATAATCCTTCGATTGTGTCGGGTTGAATGATTGTGGAAATGCTAACTACAAATTCTGGGCAATTGCCCAAATAACTGGATGCGCAGTAGGTGAACATGTCGCTCACCTTTTCTGTGTTGGACGTGCCAGCTTTAAATCCGGGATGAACAACTCGTTTTTGCCAGTCTTCGAGGTCAAGGAGACTAATTCCAACGTGTTGGAATGCCGGTTCAAGGATCATTGGGGTGTTCCGACTATAAACCAGTGTTTGACTACGTTTTTGGCGGAAATATTCTTCTTGAAGCAGCGTAACTCTTACGGATGGTCGGAACAAATCTGCAGTGGAATTTAGTTCGTTCGAGCTGCTTGTTGCCTTAGAATGTTCAAATCCACCCGACACGAACCGCAAACCGAGATAGGTCATCGCGGTTACTGCAACGGACGCTAAGGTGGTTCCAATGAGTTTTAAGTGCCGCAGCATTTCTTGAGCGCTCAATTCCAAATGACTTAGGTGCATTTACCAAGGAACCAATAAAAAAGGTGTCGCCTCAAACGAAAAAATTGAAAGCATTTATGAGCGGTAAGTATTTCCGTCATTTCGCCAATGGCTGAGCGACTATTGCGGGGCGAGTTTAAGCCGCTCACTCAGCCACTATTTCCCTCAGCTCCGGACGCTCGGGGATGTCCCGGGGAAGTGTTAGGTTAGAAACAACTCCCATCGTTTCAAGCGATTTGAGAACCCACCAGCCGGGGTCCATCTGGCCGGGCTGAAGGCCCAAGCGTGCAGAGGCTGGAAAAGCATGGTGATTGTTGTGCCAGCACTCACCGAACGTGATGATTCCGCAGTATTTAACGTTGTGACCTTGCACAGCAGCGCCTTCCACGTGCCAATCTCGATCGCCATCGTTATGCGCATGGAAGCCGATGAACCAATGCCCCAAAATTGAGATAGTGACCCGTCCACAAACACCCCAAAACACAAAGCCCCATCCACCGAGCATCCAAAGTGGAATCGCTAACACCAATTGTTGCGCGATAGAAGTCTGTTCAATGAAGCGATAGAAGCGACTATCCACCATCTTCGTTGGAAACTCGAACCCCGGCTCGTCTTTAAGATGAAGCTTGCAGTGAATTTGCCACCACCAATCTCGGAGCATCGAGCTTTGATGAGAGAAAAACGGGTGGCACTTGGATTGTCGCTGCGCCCAGTCGCGCAAGTCGTGTGTTCGCATCATCGTGAACGGGCCGCCAAGACCGACTAGAGTCCCAAGCCAAACTCCGGCTTTTTCGAGAAAGTCGGGACAATAGAAGCTCTGGTGAATGAGTTTCCTATGCATTCCTAGAGAGTGGCCCAGACATAGCGTAACTCCACACAGTACGAAGAATACTGCGACCGCGGCCCACGAGAAATACAGCGTGCCACCAACCGCCCAGCCCGTTGCCATAAAAGTAAAGAACAAAGACTTGGATGGACTCCATTTGACCACGCCTTGATGGGCGTTGGTTTGGCAGCGTTCCAAGACCCGATCATTCTCATACGCTTGGGGATCATTCGACATGCTGGAACTCTTTCACGATGACCTGGTCGACAAGATAATCCGCGCTCTGCGAGACAGCGAATCTCTGCATCGGTCCGAAATACCAAGCTGGATCAAGCAGGCGCTCATAGTGAATCGTAAGGGCAATCTCCGTTTGGTTCTCGCTAATCGGATTGAACTGAACTTCTGTGCCTTGGATGTTGAGATACTTGGCGAGATAGCTGGTATTTCGAGTGACAGACGTTTTGATGCGATCATCTGATACCTCGTCTATTCTGAGGTGAAACTCACCGCGGTCGATATTGGTGAAGAACCAACGCTTGTAGATGAAGTCGAGCTTATGGACGTCTCCAGGATTTAGAGTTCCTGCTTGGATTTCGACTGGCAGCGGGAAGATCGACAGAAACCAATGCCGCCTGGCGGACAAATTGATTTCGGCAGCCATGTTCGTCTTCAATTCATCGATAGACGCGTTCACGACCACCGATCTCGTGACTTGGTTTTGCCGCTCGAAAGATGTGGACGGAGACAATCCTTCAATCGCGAGAAGAGCGATCGCCATAGGTAATATCGACGCTTTGAGCTTACTCCTTCTATCTTGCTCGCTCTTTCTATAGAGCGCCTCAGCTCCAAACCCAATTGATACGATCAGATAATAGATCGGCATAAACATCAGAACGCAGATGAAGCCTTCGAAAAGAACAACGGATGTCGCGAGCATGATGATCGTAGCGTCTCGCAGGTGGGCAAGATAACGCATCCATAGCCGTCCACTCTTGTTTGAAGCTGAGTCGGGGGCGGATGTTTTAGTCCCAGGCCGGACTGGCAGAACCGTCTCAAAATGCAATTGATAAGAAGTGGAAGCACACATGACTGAACGTCTTCAACTGGTCCATTATGAAGTGGATATTTTTGGCTTTGGGCTTGGCCTGCCTGATCTGACTGGCCCAACCGTAATGTTAGGATCGACGGTTGGTTTGTAGCGGCGTTCATGCCGCCTCCAACCTATAAGGCGGCATGAAGGTCGCGGGCAAGATGGTTCTGGGTGCGGGCGGTTTGTAGCCCAGCGATGAGTGCGGTCTTGCGGTGTTGTAGAACAGCCTCCAGTTTTCGATCAGCACCTGCGCCTCTCGCAGATCATAGAAGATTTCACGCGCTAGCAGCTCGTCTCGAAGCTTGGAGTTAAAACTCTCGCAGTATCCGTTTTCCCATGGTGATCCGGGTTCGATATAGAGCGTCCTGACATCCAGCGCCACGAGCCATTCACGCAAAGCGGTGGCGATAAATTCTGGCCCATTGTCTGACCGGATATGCTCGGGTGGCCCATGTTCAAGGAACAGCTCGCCAAGTGTGTCTAGAACATCCCGAGAGTTCAGTCGGCGTTCGATGCGGATCGCCAGACACTCTCTCGTTAATTCATCTATGACACAGAGCATGCGGAAGACCTTGCCATCATGCGTGCGGTCTTGAACGAAGTCATAGGACCAGACATGGCCTTTGTGGGCGGGTCTCAGCCGAACGCATGATCCATCATTCAGCCAGAGTCGCCCGCGTTTAGGCTGTTTCTGCGGGACTCTAAGCCCTTCACGTCTCCAGATGCGATAGACGCGGCCTGTGCTGACAGACCAGCCTGCTTCACGAAGCAAGGCTGTGATGCGGCGATAGCCATATCGGCCAAACCGCTCCGCCAGGGATATGATGGCCGCTGTCAGGGCACCCTCATCATGCCGAGGTGTCTTCTCGCGTCTCTGCGTCGAGCGATGCTGGCCAACCACGCGGCAGGCTCGGCGCACGGAAACACCGAGCTCTTCCACCACATGATCGACCGCAACGCGTTTGCGTGAAGGGCTTAGTACTTTCCCCGAACAACCTCCTGCAGGATTTGATTGTCGAGGGTGAGATCAGAGACGGCGCGCCGAAGCCGGGCATTCTCCTTCTCGATGTTCTTCATCCGCTTGGCCTGTCCAACCCGAAGGCCGCCATACTCTTTGCGCCAACGATAAAATGTCTGCTCGGTCACGCCGATCGCACGCACAGCTTGCGCAATCGTTTCACCTTGGCTGAGGCGGACCTCCACTTCGCGCAGCTTTGCAATAATCTCTTCAGGCTTGGCTCTCTTGCCCATGGTTCAACTCCATATCAGAGCCGATCCTAACTCAAACTATGGGCCAGTTTTTCTGGGGCAGTCCACTCGAAATCGCTCACATAGCATGACCTCAAAGCGTTTGCTTACAATCGGCATCGCAAAGTGTTTCGGTCGAACACGGTCAAGTAATCGACAATTAAATCTACTTAGATGGGTAGACGGTGTTGATGGTTAACGATAAGTGAATTTGGGGTTAAGAGGTTGGGATTAAATGAAACAGCGTAAGTTCGCAGTATCGCGAAGAGGCCTTATTAAGCTAGGTGCACTTAGCTTGGTTGCAAGTCCTACAATTGCCGTTGCACAGGCGCTATCAGACGATCTGGTCCTTGAAGAACAATGGGGTGACCTGTCACTCGCTCCCGAGACAATTGAATTCAACCCTTACCAAATTGGGGAGCTATCTACCTCTCGCGTTCAAGGCTCTATGACGGATCGGATTAAGTCCTTTAGATCCAACTTTTTAGAAATAGCGGGAGAGTTCGAAGGGTATAATCGCTCTGAGCACGAGAACGAGATAACTCGTTTTTTGAATCTGTTTAGATTGGATTTTCGATATGGTGCGCGCCAAAAGTACACTCCTTATTGCGCAGCCGGGGTTTCATATGTTGCTGCGCTGACATACTGGCGAGAAGCCAATACTACCGACCAAGTACCAACACTCGCCGAGCTGAGAGCGTTTCTTATCGAGGTCGGCTCGTACCACTTTTATCCAACAGTCTCCGTTATCGACATGTACCATGTTGCGTTGGGAACACGCAGATGGATCGCTCGTTCGGATACACCTGAGCCTGGGTGGTTAGTTCTGTTTGATTGGAAACAAAACGGAGGAGCAAACCACGTGGGAATTGTCGAGTCAGTGATTTTGGATGAAGATCAAACTCAACCCGTTGCTCTTAATACGCTTGAGTTTAACACGGTCATGGAGAATGCGTCAGGTTCGCAGCGAGATGGCGGTTATGTCGCTCGGCGAGTTCGTTCGCTTAATGGGACGATAAAAGGCTACATAAATACGGATGCAAGAAACCCGTTCAGGTAGAACCGCTTTCCAGAACGCATTTGTCAAGATGGAGATGTTATGACGCTCGTGAGGGAATTGATATTTTTTGTCGTTTTGTCCACCTTGATTGCGCAGTCCGCGATGGCTCAGATTTGCAATCTTGAAGTTTATAAGTCGAACTCAGGGGCACTGCTTGAAGAAGTAGATGAGACAGCAACATTTTCCGCTGGAGAAGAGTACATCATCTGTTTTTCGTCGGGTGCCGACGGGTATGTCAGCTTATGGGATCGATTGCCAATAAATTCACCTGTAACACGTCTAGTCCCGAACGAATTCCAGACACAATCTTTTGAGCGTGCGGTGTTCGTAAGCAGAACAGACCGCCATTGCTTTGGAAGCGGTGAAGACGGTTACTTTTTGCACATGGATCCAGATGATGGACTGGGTGTGGGCGTAATGTGGCTTTTATATCAACGAACAGAGAGTTTGCACCCTGATGAGGGCTCGTTCGACTCTGCTGCCAAATTTGATCAGGGATATGTCAGGTACGGCGCTGGAGCTAAACAAGCGCCAGGGTTTGGCAATGCTGATACTGAGAAAGACTCCGAACGAACTAAGTCATGTGCGTCAAATACAAAAACGCTTTTGTACAGATACCGAGTTCAATAACAGGGTGCACAAAAATGAAACTGAGATATTGGTTATTGTTCATTAAGTCGGGCTTATTTGCGAGCGCCTTATCTTTCGCATCAGCGCAACCCAATACCATGGAGTGCTTTAGTGTGGATGACGCTAAGAGTCGCTTTCAGGTTGCTGGGGGAGAGGATGCCAATGTTGAAGAGTATCCCTTTATTGTTAGCCTTAAAATTGAAACGCCTTCGGGCCCAGCAGAATGTGGTGGATCCATCGTTGGTGCTGGTTGGGTGCTAACTGCTGCACATTGCGTTTCCGACTCCAATTTACACCCGGATCACCCTGACTTTGCATTGAGCCCGACGAATATTACAGTAATTAGACCGGATCCATTGGGGCGACCTTTCGGTGCTTCACGCCAAGTTTCGGATGTATTTGTGCATCCAGAATTTGATTGGTCCATGCTAGATTCCGACGTAGCACTGCTCCGTTTAAGCACGCCTTTTATACAAAACGAAGCAACCCCAGTTGCAATAGCAGATGTTATTTTGGATCAAGCATTTGCTTCCGGGGGTGAATGTGCGCGAGTGGCGGGTTGGGGAAGAACCGACACGTTGAACAGTTACAATCAGATCATAAGCGCTGGCAAAGTAACGGATCAGCTTCAAGACTTAAATTTATCGATTGTATCTGTGAATTCATGTCGGGCTCGTTACCCGGATTACATCACACCACAAATGCTATGTGCTGGAGACGGGATTGAGGGAAAAAACACATGCAAGGGTGATTCCGGCGGTCCTCTGATCGTCGATTTTGGAGCTCTGCCCGTCCAAGTTGGGGTTGTATCGTGGGCGTATGGATGCGCACAACAAGACCATTATTCTGTTTTCGCAAGAGTAGGGGCATCGGGCATTCAAAACTGGATAGGATCAATCCTTAGCGGTGGAAGTGGAAATTGAGTTGCTCGATTAAACTCTGCGGTCTGGTATTTCGGGCCATGGCTTTAGGCACAATCGCGCTGAGTGCATCACCTACAGCAGCAAGCATTGATTGTGAACTTGCTTCCTGCATCGACCTATCTGATTTGGACGGATCGTCTGGTGTGGACTGGTCAACACTAATAAACGACGCGAACGAATTTTATGAAACTGATACAAATGTATATTTGGTCAGCGCCTTCGATGAAGGGATATCCAGTCCATACTTTCTACCAGAGCAAGAGAGCGTCACGAAGGGGCAAATACACATTCCAGACATCTACCATTGGGTTGTATCAAATGGGCGGGCGGATGACGCTGAGAGCATATGGAAGTTCATTGTAGGACATGAAATGGCCCACGCTTATCAAGTAAGAGCAAATCTGGATAAGAGTCTAGTTGGACCATTTGACAGTGTCGTTGTTTTAGAGCTTCACGCGGATTACCTCGCTGGGTTTTTTCTGACTAAGCGATATGGCCTGAGCGTGACTGAACTTGATTCGATCCTGAATGAGGTGGAGCGGCTTCCTACAGGTGAGCCCGGCGATCCAGACTTTCATGGAGCTCATGCCCAGCGCGTTATAATGGTAACGAGGGGCGCTTTGTTCGCGGTAGCGGATCCTGGAGCAGATTTGAAAGGCGCAAGTATCTGCGGACTAGAGATGGCGTTAGAATTAATCGCCAACACAAGGAGTGGTTGTTGATGAGGATGTTCATATTTTTCTTAGTGCTCATGATACTTACTCCTTACGGGTCGGCGGAACAGAGCAGTGAATTTTGCGAAAATGGCCAACAGAGCTGTGGCAACATGATGTCTAGCTCATGCCAAAGGGCTTACGGCGCCGCTGCTAAAGAAGCGGACCTAAGTAGCAACTGTCAGGAACAGTTAGAAAGCTATAAGGGGTGTGTGAAAACGATAATCGAATTGTGTCCCGTTACCACAGGAGCTCGAGCCAATCCTGGTGGGGCGGTCAGAGATAATAGCAACGTGGAATATTGTTCAAACGAAAAAGATGAATGCTTGGCTGAGGTGAGAGAAGACTATAACTCTTGTCGTGCGTCTTTTCAGACTTCTGAATGCAGGGCAGACTGCCGAGACGCGAAAATGGAGGCTGACGAGGCTTGTTTCCGATCCGAGTCGTCCTGTTTTTCGAGCGGCCGTTTCAGCAATGTTGGTTTTGATTCGCCGTATTGTGAGGATGGCAGGAACGAACAATCGAATAACAACACTTTTGATCGTCCAATTATGACCCCCACTCCTCGAGTAAGTTACGGGAACGTATGTCGTTATGGAATGTATTGGTGCTCGATGTGGCAACCAGCGCCAGTAGGTTCAAGCTGCATCTGCAATCCGGGCACCGCTTCGGCTTTTTACGGAACGACTTCAACATTCTAGTATTCTCTTGATTTCTGAGGCGCGTTCTTACTTCGCTTTTATCTTGATGCTTTTCGTCTGCTGAAAGGGCGTCATATAGCTTGATACGACAAGCACCACATTGCCGAGTGGTTTCTCGTTCACTGGAGTTCTTAAACGTGATTTGCGTAGAAAAGGGTTGAAGCGAAGAGTCGATGTGACCTCGCTCACCAGGTGTTTTGAATGAGACACTATGAGCAGCTCTAAGAAGCTATTCGCTGCGATCAGTGGTTCAGCCATCAATTGAGATTGATTTGAAACGGAAGAAAATTGGTTTGTTCGGTAATTATTCCATCCAAGCAAGTAACGGTACCCATTTGGTACCCGGTACCCACTGAGAGAAAAAGCGATCTGTTACTTCAAATCTAATGTATTGTTTTATAATCAAATTTTGGAGCGGGCGATGAGATTCGAACTCACGACCCCAACCTTGGCAAGGTTGTGCTCTACCCCTGAGCTACGCCCGCGTCCGATGGGTAAGTCAGCCGCTGTCTCGCGACCGAAGCCGCCATAAACCGCAAATTAGACGACCATGCAAGCGGAAAAAGCCGAGCTGTTCAGGGTTTTTGCATCACACGTCTCGAAGTGTTTGTATCAACTCAGACAGCCGGTTTTCGATCAAGTCCAGGACATGTTCGAACCCGTCATCACCGCCATAATAAGGGTCAGGCACGCTGTCCGATTGCAAAAACAAATGGAGACGAGCGGTTGCGTCGCGGGGGCGTAATTCATCGAGATCGGCATAGTTTTGCCGATCCATCGCGAAAATATGATCGAACCGATAAAAATCGTCCGCCAGAACTTGGCGCGCGCGCAACGATGAGAGGTCGATGCCTCGGGCAGCGGCTGCACGGGTCATCCGATCGTCGGGCGCAGAGCCGACATGCCAAGCGCCGGTGCCGGCGCTATCGACGGTCCAACCGAGCGCCAGTTGGTCAGATAATTGCCGCGCCATCCCGTCCGCTGCGGGGGAGCGACAAATATTGCCAAGGCACACAAAAAGCAGTCGGGTCATCTCGCCTAAGCGACTTCGAGTTCCGGTCTCAGAACGCCGCGCTTGATCAATTCTTCACCGATTTGGACTGCGTTTAGTGCCGCCCCTTTGCGCAAATTGTCTGACACGTTCCAAAATATGAGGCCATTCTCGACCGTCGGATCTTTGCGCACGCGGCTGACATAGCTCGCCCACTCACCGACGCAGTCGACGGGCGTGATAAATTGGTCTTCTTCGATATTGTCGATGAGTTGAACCCCATCCGCATTCCGGAACAGCTCCCGCGCGTCGTCAACGGTCAATGGGTCTTCCAGCTCGACATTGACTGCCTCGGAATGACCGACAAAAACCGGGACGCGAACGCATGTCGCGACCAGCTCGATCGACTCGTCGATGATTTTCTTGGTTTCCATCCGCATTTTCCATTCCTCTTTGAACGATCCGTCTTCCATCGGAACGTCAATTTGTGGAATGACATTGAACGCGATTTGCTTGGAGAACACATCCGGCGTTGGGCTGTCATTGACGAACATGCCTTTGGTCTGGGTCCATAGCTCATCCATGCCGGCCTTGCCTGCGCCTGAAGCGGACTGGTACGTCGAAACGACGACGCGTTTGATGCCAGCAGCTTGATGCAGCGGCTTTAAAGCGACGACCAATTGCGCGGTGGAGCAGTTCGGGTTGGCGATGATGTTTTTGGCGCCATACCCAAGAACGGCTTCGCCATTCACTTCTGGCACCACAAGCGGCACATCAGGGTCCATCCGCCAAGCGCTTGAATTGTCGATAACAATTGCACCGGCGGCAGCGATTTTTGGCGACCATTCTTTCGAGATTGTGCCGCCTGCAGACATGAGGACCAAGTCGACTTGGCCAAAATCGAACGACTCCAAATCCTCGCAGAGGATCGTGCGGTCGCCATAGGAGCATTTGCGACCGACTGAGCGCCGCGAAGCGACGGCATGGACTTTATCTGCCGGGAAGTCGCGCTCATCCATAATATTGAGCAATTCCCGCCCAACATTACCGGTTGCTCCAACAACTGCCACGCGCAAAGCCATTTGCTCGTCTCCTTTAAAAAAGCGTCCGCCCCTATGTCACGGCTTTTATTTCCGCGCAACTTAACAGACCTGTTGAAAAGAATCTGTTAGACACAATTTAGTGTCAAGGAGATGGCGACCGTGCACGAAGATATCATCAATCGATACATTCAGAGTTATAATGATCGCGACATTGAAGGCATGTTGGATTGCGTGACGGAAGATGTGGTTTTTGAGAATATTTCGAATGCCAGTCAGTCTATGCGCCTCGAAGGACGCGACCAAATGGGCGAAGTGGCGCGCCTGTCCGGCAATGCATTTTCTTATCGACGCCAGAAATTGATCAGCATCGTGGTCGGTGAAGGTAAGGCGGCCGCCGAAATCGAGTTTGAAGGCAAAGCCGCCGTTGACCTGCCCAATGGGGTGCGCGCGGGTGAAACGGTGCGGATCCGCGGCGCGAGTTTTTTCGAATTTCGCGGACGTCTTTTAAGCCGGATCGCCGATTATAGCTAAAGGTAAGGTCGACGCGGTCGCAGCTTAAAAGCTTGGGCGCCGGTCCTGAGTGAGACTTAACGAAACGCTACTTGTCTGGATGATTTTTGCGTTTCAACCCAAAATAGATTTTCACTATACTGATGTAGTTTCCTACTATGATGCTGGGAGACGTTCATCATTCTGACGCCGACGCGCGGGTTTCGGATCGCGTGCGCTTGATCGCATTATGCACCAGCATATTGGGTTTGGTGATTAATGCGCTCGTCTGCACGATATATGTTCTGAGCGGAGAGGCGAACGGACTGGTTTATGGTGAAGTCGCCATCTACGCGGTCATTCTCGGGGCCCTTTGTTGGTGTGCGTTTCGACGTGTACGGATCAGGCAAAGCTTCACCACCGGTCTCCTCGCAATCTTTGTCGTGTTTTGGGTTGGGACATTTATTGAAGCGTGGACAGATCAAACGGCGCCCTTCGATTATCCTTTGGTTCTGTTCGTCCCGCTGTTTCTGGTGATTATTCTAAACCATAGAATTCTGTTTGGCTTGGCGCCGATCCAGGCCGCATGTGTCTACTTTTATACGATTGAATTTGCCGTCTCGAGCATCGGCCCAGCATGGACCATGTCCGATCAAACGGCCTATGCTGCAATGATGGCCGCGTTTTCTGGCTTCTCGTTTTGTGCGCTCGGGATTGTTGCGTTCGCGCGAGAGCGTGCAGATGACAAGCTTTATGAGCTCGTTTCTGAGAAGGAAGCGCTCGCCTCAACCGATGGTCTTACCGGACTGATGAACCGCCGGGCCTTCATGGATCATCTGCGCCGCGTGTGGCCGACCCGCAAGAAAATTCGAATTGCCTTCGTCGATCTCGATCACTTTAAGCCACTCAATGACCAATTTGGGCATGCGGTTGGTGACAAAGTCCTGCGCATCGTCGCAGACCGAATTAGCCAAGCCGATGGTGTGATCGCAACAGCGCGCCTGGGTGGCGACGAGTTTGCGGTGGTTCTGGACGAGCGATCTAGCCTACAATCTGTCGACACCGCGCTCTGTGATCTGCACCGCTCGATCACCTCCGACATCCAATGGGAAGCAGGATTGCTGACGATTGGCGCGTCAATTGGGTTTGCCGAGGGGCATACGCGCAAGCAATCTCTGTCCGGCTTGCTGCGCTCTGCTGACACAGCGATGCGCCGCGCCAAAAGCAATCATCTTGATTGGGCGATCTTCAACCCGAAAGTGGATAATGCGGCTTTAGCGAGCTCAACCCTCGAAATGGAGCTGAAATCGGCCATTCAAAACGGTCAGATAAAAGCCGCCGTACAGCCGATCGCGGATGCAAAATCGCGCAAGACTGTGGCTTATGAACTGCTAACACGTTGGACCGATAGCGGTTTTGATCGCGATCCAAGCCCAACCGACTTTATCCCGATTGCAGAAAAACTCGGGCTGTTGAACGAAATTCTCTGGGTGACACTTGAAGAAGCGCTCAGCCATCTGGACCTGACCGGCAAACGGCTCGCGATTAACGCGTCTCCAGCGCAGCTGCTGGCGTCAGACTTTTTGGACAGCCTAACGGCTATTCTCGACCGGTATGAGATATCGCCGTCATCGATCACGATTGAAATTACCGAAGAAGTCGCGTTCCGAAATGTTGATCGCAACGTTGCGGTCTTAAAGCGGGCGCGAGAGATCGGTATGCAAATCGCGCTCGATGATTTTGGGACGGGTTATTCCTCGCTCTCTATGCTGGATACGCTGCCGCTCGATAAGCTGAAAATTGATCAGAGCTTTGTCCGCAAATCGAACCAAAGCGCTCAGAGTAAGAGCATTTTGCTTGCCGCAATCCGCTTGGCCAAACAGCTCGGCCTCGAGTCATGCGTCGAGGGCATTGAAAGCAGTGAGGTGGCGGCACGTGTGGCAATCCTCGGAGCGGATCACATTCAAGGTTACTGGCTCGGCCGCCCGGAATTGATCAAAAACTTGAGCTCGAATGTGAAGATCGCGTCTTAAGCGATTGATCTCATCTCAGGTGTTGGGCGCATCATCTTCTGCTGCGAGCACCTCAACATCTTGTTCAAGCTCTTCGACTTCCGTTTCAACTTCCTCGACACGATCGCGCAATTTTTTGATCTCGCGTTCTCTCAGCTCATCGGAAAACGCGCTTGCGAACACACCGGCGGGCAGGGCAACAACGCCAATGCCGGCAAGAGAGATAATCGCAGCGAAAATGCGCCCCAGCGCAGTCACGGGATAAACGTCACCATACCCGACCGTTGTGAGGGTCACGATGGCCCACCAGAGCGAGCGGGGGATGGAGGCGAACCCGTCTTGTTGTTCGCCGCCGACGCCCTCAATGAAGTAAAGCGCGACCGCCGAAACGTAGACAAGCGCCAGCGCCATGGCGAGCGTCGTTAAAAGCTGCGTTCCGGCGCGCGCGACCGTGGCGCCCAGCACGTCAAAAGCGGGTACAAAACGCGCCAGTTTGACAAGCCGCGCAAGGCGGAGCACGCGCAGAACAATCAAAACATCATCGCCGACACCGGCCGGGGTGAGCAGAATCCAAAGCAGTTCCGGCAGAAACGCGATGAGATCGGTGATTGCATACGGGGTCGCCATGTAGCGCAACCGTCCCGTAAAGCCCTTATAACGCGGGTCTTCGCCGGCGACCCAAACGCGCACAATATACTCAATGGCGAAAACGATAACGATGCCATAATTGACAAGATCAATCGCGTGGCGCCATGCCGGACCAATCGTTTGTTCCGTTTCCAGCGCGAGGGCCAAGAAACTAATCAGCACCAGCGTGATGATCAGCATGTTCAGGCCAGACAGGCCAGACTTGTCACGCGCGTCTTGTTCTAGCTGAGTGTAGAGCTTCTTACGCAACCCCACTCCGGTAACGACGTGTTGCGTGACCATGCTCGTCCTTCCTGATTGCCGCACTTAGCCTCGTAGCACACCGCCCGTTGATTTGGCGACGGCTGCAACAATTTTCTGAGAAATCGCTTCAATATCCTGATCTTTAAGCGTTTCACCGCGCGGTTGGAGGGTGACTTCGATCGCGATCGATTTATGGCCGTCCTCAATGCCTTGGCCTTGATAGACATCGAACACATCGACACCGCTCACAAGCGCTTTGTCGGCGCCTTGAGCGGCACGGACGATGTCGCCGGCTGCGGTGTCTTCGCTGACCACAAACGCAAAGTCGCGGCGGATCGGCGTGAGATCGGCCTTATCCAAGACAGGCTTGGTTTTGGTGGTCTTCGCCTTCATTTGCGGCAAGGCATTCAAGTTGAGCTCGAACGCGAAGAGCGGGCCTTCGACTTTCAAGGCTTTCAACACGCGCGGGTGCAACGCACCGAAATGCGCGACCGTGACTTTTGGCCCAAGTTTCAAGCTCGCCGCTTGGCCGGGATGCCAATGCGGCTGGCGCGGTTCACCGATCTGAAAGCGGGCTGGAGGCTGGCCGACCGCCTCCAGAATCGCGAAGAGGTCTGCTTTGGCGGCGTAGACATCATAATCGCTTGCGTCGTCCCAGTGACGCGATTTCACAGGTCGAACCAGTCCGGCCACGACAGATCTTTGGTCTTTCGGACCGTCGCCGAGATAAATCGGCCCCGCCTCAAACAGACGTAAGCTACGTTCGCCATGATCGGCTCCCTTCTGGGCAGCGATGGCGAGGTTCCCGAGCACGCTTGGACGCATTTGGTTTAGCTCGCTCGCCACCGGGTTGGCGACCGTCAGTGCATCATCGCCACCGCCAAAGTGGGCGGCAAATGCTTTTGGCATGAAACTCCAAGTTACGGTCTCTAGAAACCCGCGAGAGGCCAAGGTCCGACGCGCGGTTCGGATGCGATCTTGGATCGGTGTCGTCACCACGCGTTTACCGCCGTCCAGCGGCGGAAGAGATGTCGTCGGGAGGGCGTCAAAGCCTTCCAGGCGCGCAATTTCTTCTACAATGTCAGCGCTAAGTTCAATATCAAAGCGCCAGCTTGGAACGCTAAGCAACCAGATCTCGCCGGTGTCTTCAATTGTAAATCCGAGCGATCGGATGGTCTTTTTCATCGCAGCTGGCTTGATGTCCAAGCCGGTCAAACGCGCGACATCGCCTTTGAAGAATTCTATCGGTTCGCTGCGCCGCGGGGCTTCACCTGCAACGGAAATCTTCGACGCCGTGCCACCGCCATACTCAGTGATCAGACGCAGCGCCAGATGCACCCCTTCGACACAAGATTGTGGATCAACCCCGCGTTCAAATCGGTAGCGCGCATCTGAAATAATCCCTGTCGTGCGGCCGGTCCGCGCGGTTCTGAGGGGATCAAACCACGCGCTTTCGATGAACACATCCGTGGTCGTATCAGAAACGGCGGTGCTTTCGCCGCCCATGACGCCGCCAAGTCCGATCACGCCGCTTTCATCCGCGATCACGCACATATCTGAGTTGACTTGATAGATCTTGCCGTCGAGCGCCGCACAATGCTCGCTATCCTTGCCAAGCCGGGCACGGATCGCACCGGTGAGCTTGGCAGCATCATAGGCATGAAGCGGGCGGGCGCGATCGAGTGAGATATAGTTTGTCACATCAACCAGCAACGATTTTGGCGTGATGCCGACTGCGAGCAGGCGCGCTTGCAGCCAGTCTGGCGACGGTCCGTTTGTCACCCCTCGGATGAGCGCTCCCGCGAAAACCGGGCAGGCCTCTGGATCATCGAGCTCAATCTCAATCGGACAGGGATAAGTCCCGGCGACTTTACGCACAGGATCGTCGATGAATGTGCCGGCACCTGCTGCCGCCAAATCGCGCGCGATGCCTTTAACCCCGAGCCAATCTGGCCGGTTTGGCGTGACTTCAAAATCAATCACTGGATCATTCAACCCGAGGGCTTCTGCGGCGGGCGTGCCGAGTGGGATCGACCCGTCCAAATCCGCGATGCCATCGTGATCTTCACCGGCATTAAGCTCTTTGGTTGAGCACATCATGCCCTGGCTCTCGACGCCGCGGATCTTGCGCGGCTTTTTATCCAAGCTGAAATCGAGCCCCGGAATGAAGCTGCCGAGCGGCGCGTAAATCGCTGTCATACCGGCGCGGGCATTCGGCGCACCACAAACGATTTGCTTCTCGCCATCTACGGTATCCACAGTGCAGACGCGAAGTTTGTCGGCATCTGGGTGTGGTTCGGCGGCTGTGACCTTACAAACTGTGAAGGCTTTTAGATCTTCGGCTGGGTTGGTGACATCTTCGACCTCGAGGCCAGCTTTGAGCATATAGCCAAGGATCTCATCCAGCGACGCGCTGGTGGAGAGATAGTCTTTCAACCAAGAGAGTGGAAATTTCATAGTCGGCTCTTATTCAGTCGTCGGGACGGGCGAGGGCGCAAAGCGCGGTTCGCCAAGGGTTTCAAAAATATCGCCTTCAATTCGCTCACACCGCTTGGTGGGCGCGGCGCGGGATTGGCCAATCTCGGTGGTTTTCCAGCATCGATTGAAGACAGAGCAATAGCAGACTTCTAAAGACCAAGCGTCCGAGTCGCCTTGGATGCGAGAAATCGTGCTTCGATCAAAGGCATTGTTCGGCCATGCAATTTCGATCGCGGTGACGATTTCGCCGGGCGCCAGCGCGCGGCCAGAGATCGCTTGGTAGGACAAAGCGTAACCACCAGGAAGCGAGTCGACATATTCATCGAACCGTTCAGTCTTTTCGTCATTCACAAAGAACTCGACAGATTCAATCAAGGCCGGTCCAACCCCGCTATTGCCAAGATTGATTCCGATTGAGGTTGTCCGGCCATTGTCTTCGACAAAGCCGTCGACTTGTAAGACTGGAAACACGGCGCCGTGTTGCTGTGCACGCATAACGCTGCCTTGGTCCCAAGCCATATAGACCGCCATTGCAGACGTGACCAAGGCGCAGATTGCAACGAGGAACTCGACGCGATTGGTATCAAACATCTGTCCCTCCGAGATCTGTATAGCCATTGGCGGCCGCTTCGCTGCGTTCGGCTCTTAGCGCCTCTTGAGCGGTGGCGGCGAAGCCATCATCGAGAATGCGGGTCACGCGAAACGTTTCGAAAATCACGTCCATATCGGGGCTCCAGGTGCCCTCGCGGCGAAAGTAATCCTCATGCGCGTCGCGCCAGTATCGATAAGATAAATCGCCTTCGCCCTCGAGCGCCGCCATATCGGGCGTGACAGCGGTAAAGGCCAGCGTTTGCATTGCAACGGTCTCGATCTCGCAGACAGGTGTCCCCGCGCTGTTGAGGCAGATTTGGCGTTCGCCCAGCTCAGCATCTGGTCCATGTACAGCTGCAGAGCACGTCCCAGTCTTCACGCCAGCCACCACCAATGCGGCCAAACGGTCCGCGAGTTCAGCGCTGTCGCCAAACGTGAAGGTTTTCAAACCTTGATATGTTGGGCTCGCGCCCACTAGCTGAGGCCCCCGCTAATGCTCGGCGTGAGCCAGGGTTTGAATCCGTAATGGCGGGTCCATGCCGCGTCCGCTTCAAAATAGGGGCGCAGGTCTGGCATGCCATATTTGAGCATCGCGAGGCGATCGATCCCCATGCCAAACGCAAAGCCCTGATATTCGTCTGGATTGA
>JBCBQS010000026.1:0-17819 GCA_039820085.1 Pseudomonadota bacterium | reverse complement strand
GTTTAAAAGGGATCCCTTTGCGCCTGGCTGGCTGTAGAATACATGACTCCAAGCTACGAGCTGACCCTCAGAAATATCAAGATCACGGTAACCTACCCGAATCTCGAACGTATCCCCTGGTGCAACGGGGTCAGTAAACATCTTTCCCGGTGTCACATTCCGTACGTCGACAGAGCCAATCTCCGGCGCATCCTGCCCCCAAGCCGTCCCGCCAAACCCAAGCCCCAGCAGCGCCGCGAGCAAAAGCCCGCGCCAGACACTCCAAAATGTACTCAAAACTCGACCCAGCATACGACCCATGTCGTTCCCTCTACGCTCGGCTCTGTCTGGAACAGGTCAGACAGAGCGCATCCGCTGGGGAGCGTGCCCGAGGTCTCGAAACGCGTCATCGTCCAGGCGTCTCGATTTCAATTCGCCTGCACCTATTACAGGTTGCACGCATAAAAAAATCCCCTGGCCGCGGGGCACAGGGGATTTCTTAAATGTCGATTTAGGTCAGACCGGTCGCCTAGACGAGGCCCTCACGCTGGGCGCGTTTGCGGGCCAATTTGCGGGCGCGGCGTACAGCTTCTGCTTTTTGACGAGCCTTCTTCTCAGACGGCTTCTCAAAATAAGTGCGGGACTTCATTTCACGGAACAGACCTTCACGCTGCATCTTCTTTTTCAGGGCGCGTAGGGCTTGTTCGACATTATTGTCGCGAACGGTAATCTGAATAATGGTCAACTCTCCATCAAATATCGAGGGCCAAGGGCCAAACAGGTCTAAAGTGTGCGGTTGTGGCCTATGGGGCCGGAAGCAAAGCGCGCCTATAACATGTGGATACCGCCTTGCCTATCCCTGGACTCAGATATGTCGACCCCGTCTCAAAACCTCCGTGATCGCTGGCTGGACGCCCTGTTGCCAAGGGTGCCGCAGACCGGCTGGACACTGGTCAGCGCCAAACGCGCTGCGCGCGAGATTGGTCTGACATCGGGCGAGCAAGCGCTCGCCGCGCCGAGTGGGATCACCGATCTGATCGATCATTTCTTTGACCGGGCGCTTGATGAGATGCGCGACAGTTTGTCGGCTGAGGATCTCACGCAGCTGCGCACGCATGAACGCGTTGCGGCGGGTCTTCGGGCCTGGCTCGATGCCTTGGACGAGCACAAAGCCGCGGTGCGCAAAGCGGCCGGGCATGGGCTGTTGCCGTGGGGCGCAGGCGCAGCGGCGAAACGTGTCTGGGTGATCTCAGATGCGATTTGGGACCTCGCAGGCGACACCGCGACGGACTATAATCGCCAAACCAAACGCGCCTTGCTGAGCGCGGTGATCCCACGCGTGGTGATCTATTGGCTCGATCATGAGGACAGTGACGCGCTCGATGCGTTCATTGCGCGGCGCCTGCAGCTCGCAATGAAGCTCGGCCAAGCGGGCGGCAAAGTGCTCGGCCCGATCCTCGATCTCGGAGAGCGGCTGCGGGCCAGGCGCGGCGCGCGGGATCTGTAATCACTGCCGCAAATGACGGAACACGTGTTGCAAAACCTCTCTTATGCCGTTTAGAAAATAAAGCCCTTGGGTTTTCAGGGCATTGGGAGGAAGTATGCCACGTCCAGCTGGCGTTCGAAATCACGACTTTGAAGTCAAGCGCACGGCCCTTCTGGACGCGCTGACAGAGTTTGCGCTGAACGATGATTTGCGGCGCCCCTCGCTGCGCCAATTTGCGATCGCAGCGAAAGCGTCTGAGCCAACCTTGCGGCACTATTTCAAAGATCGCCAAGGGCTCGTCGTTGCCATCCTGCAGCACATTCACAAACGCGCCATCCCGCTTTGGGAGATCATCGCCACCGGTTCGCCGGACACCTCGACCGCCGTCGAAGAATATTTCCGGGTCACTGAAGCGGGCCTGACCCATGCCGGATTTGCCCGTGCTCACGCCTTCGGCATCATTGAGGGCATGGCCGATGAAGTGGTCGGGCAAGCCTATTTGGACTCGCTGCTTGATCCGGCGCTGCAAGCGGTGGTCGATAAGATGGACGCAACGCCTGGAAAGCCAGAAACCATGGACGAGCGCCGAGCCTCTGCGTTTTTGATGCTCTCACCCATCCTGGTGATGACGTTGCACCAACAATTGCTGGGCGGCAACGAAGCCTCGCCGATCAATACACAAGGCTTCCTGCGGATGATGCAGGGCTGGATTGCGTCAGGCTTGAGCGATTAGGGCCTGCATCGCCTCTAGATCAGACGCAGGCGTCGCCCAACTCGTGACAAAGCGATGCGCGCCGCCCGGCCACGGATAGCATTTCACCCCAGCCCGCTGGATTTCGGCTTCGAGGGCAGGGGGCAGATGCGCGAAGACTTCATTGCCATCGGTCGGATAAGCGAGCGTCACGCCATCATACGCGCACAGCATATTCGCCAATTGCCGCGCTGACTGATTGGCCTGCGCCGCGAGTTGCAGCCATAAACCATCGCTCAGCATTGCCTCGCCCTGCGCTGCCAAAAACCGCATCTTGGGCGGCATATGGCCGGAGCGTTTGGCGCGGGCTTTCAAGGCTTCAAACTGCGCTCGCATCTCACCGAACAGAAGGATGATCTCGCAGCCAATCGCTCCGGTCTTGGTCAAGCCAAGCGTCAGAACGTCGATGCCCGCTTTCCAAGACATCTCCGCCGGACGTGCACCCGTGTGCACCAATGCATTGGCGAGGCGGGCCCCATCCAGATGAACGTTGAGACCCGACGCTTTTGCGAGCGCGGCATAATGCTCAACCGTTGCGACCGAATAAGCCGTCCCGCATTCGGTTAAGTTTGTCAGCGACAGGGTTTCAAGTGGTGTCTCATGCACAAAGCTTGGATCATTCTTGGCGAGCGCATCGCGCAGTGCCGCTTCGTCGATCTGAGCGCCAAATCCTGGCAGCAAACGGAGTTTTGCGCCGCCCGTAAAAAACTCAGGCGCACCGCGCTCATCCCGCTCAATATGCGCCTCCTCATGGCAGGCAATCGCGCCAATCGATGAACACATAACCGACAGCGCTAACGCATTGGACGCAGTCCCACTGGCGCAGACCCAGAACTCAAAATCGTCGGTGTCGAACGTTTCGGCCAGCAAAGTTCGCAATCGCGCTGTGACATCGTCTGCGCCATAACTCGACGCGCTTCCTGAATTGGCTGCAGCAAGGGCCTCTACAACGCTTGGATGAGCCGGGGCGGTGGTATCAGAGGCAAAGTTCATAAATCAGAGCATGACGTCTGGCGTTTGCCACATCAAGTGTTGTCCGCCGTCGCTGGCAATCAACTGCCCAGTAATGCTGTCCGCCTCGATCAAGTATCGAAGCGTTTTGACAATTTCGCCCGGGTTTGAGCCTTGCTGCGTCAGCGTTGCGCGCGCCTCAGCGTCAAACTCGCCAGGTTTTTGATGCACGTTTTCCAGCGTTGGACCTGGGCCAATCCCGTTGACTCGGATGTTCGGGGCGAGCGATTGCGCCAATGTTCGCGTCGCAGTCCAAAGCGCCGATTTAGAGAGCGTATAAGTGAAGAAGAGCGGGTTCAGCTTCAGCACGCGCATGTCGATCATATTGACGATCAAACCCGCCTCATCGTCTGGCAAGGCCCGGGCAAAATGCTGCGCGAGCAGAACCGGCGATCTGAAATTCGGACCCATGTGGAAGTCCCAATTGTTACGCGTATGCTCGAGCGCGGTGTCGTCTTCAAATGTTGACGCAGAATTCAATAACAGCGTGAGCGGGCCGCCTAAGGCTTCTTGCGCCGCGCGGACCAGGGTTGCTGTTTGCTCTTCATTTGAGAGATCGGCTTGGACAAGCTCGGCTGTTCCGCCGGCCGCGCGAATATGGGTTGCGGTCTCGTCGGCTCCGGCTTTCGACCCACGATAATGAACCGCGACGGCCCATCCATCTTCGCCCAGAGCCTGCGCCATAGCTTTTCCAAGGCGGGCGCCTGCACCCGTCACGAGCGCACGCTTTGGTCCTTGCGATACGCGATTGGCCACTTAGCCCTCCTGATCCTTTAAGGAAGCAAAGGCCCACCGATTGTGGATGTTTGAAAGACTTAGTCGAAACGACGGAAGTCAATAATATTAAGAAGGCCGAAGACCGCGACGGTCGCGAGAATTGCCCATACAGATGCGTGGATCATTTTCAGAACCCTTAAATGCTTGCAGGTCATATAGGGTATGCAATCAGGTTTGGCGAGCCTAAATTGGCATCGGAAAAGTGAGGCGAATTGACCGATATCCGGACCCAATTATTCCGCATCTGGTTTCGCTTATCCCGATGGATGACTTTGGGTGCGCGCGCCATTGTCGAGAACGAGGCTGGGCAAGTCCTACTGGTCCGACACACTTATACCAAAGGCTTATTTTTGCCGGGCGGCGGCGTCGAGCATGGCGAGACCATCCTGGAATCGCTCGTCCGCGAACTTGAGGAAGAAGGCGGGGTGAAACTCACCGGCACTGCCCACTTGATCGGCATGTATTCGAACCATCGATTCATGCGCAATGACCATGTTGCGGTCTACCGCGTCCGAGCTGAGGAATGGCATCCTTGCGGTGATCCAATCGGTCGTGAAATTGCAGAAATCGTCTGGTGTGATCCGCACGCGCCACCCGATGACACAACACCAGGGACGACGCGCAGGTTGCAAGAAGTCTACGCGGGCGCGGCGCCATCCACCCACTGGTAAGCTCAACCCGCCAGGGCGACAAATGCGGGCAACGCCATGAAGGCCAAGGCGGCAAGCAATACGTATATGGGTCGAATTTTTAGAATCGTCCGGCGCATATTTCCGGTTTAATCGCCGCAATAAGGCGGCATTACGGATCAGACGAAGGCACAATTTAGACGCGAATATTTACGGCATTTTAAAGTGCGTGTGCGAAGGCTTAACACGTGCTGGGGGACCCCTTTCCTAGCACCGCAAGCAGGACCCTAGCGCATCGTCTTCCCCCCAAAGGTGCGGCTTGGACCGGAACGAGGCGGTCGCGTTTGTCCCCTTTAGCGCGGCCGCTTTTCGTTGACCAATAAGGCGCCAACATAAAGCCCAAGCGTATAGACTGAGAGCGCCGCCGCACCCCATGCGAGAATCAATCCAGCGCTAAATATGAGCGGCAGCGAGAGCGGTCCAGCGAGCAAAAGACATCCAATCGCAATCATTTCCAGCGCGGTTTTCCATTTGGCCAGCTGAGAGACCGGCATTTCAACTTTCGGGAACAGTCTGATCACCGTTGCGATGACATCGCGCGCAATAATCGCCACCGTTGGGATCAAGATCAGCCACGCCCGATCTTGAAGCAGCGTAATTGCAATCAGGCTGATGCCTACAAGCAGTTTGTCAGCAATCGGATCTAGGAAGGCGCCAAACGGCGTGATCGCATCAAACCGCCGCGCAGCCCAACCATCGAGGAAATCCGATGCGGCAACGATCACGAAGGCGACGAACGGCCAAATCGATTGCGTTGGCAAGGTCAAGATCAGCCAACCGACCCATCCCGCCAAAAGACAACGTGCAATGGTGAGCGTATTAGGCAGCCAAGATAAGGACATTCTTCGTACCTCGTCCTCGTCGCATAGAGTGGATGTGCGATCCGGTCTAGGAGTGCTTCTGGCGCGGCAAACTCGTCACCGAATGGTTGATCGCAGATACCGCACGTGCAAGGAACCGGGTCGATATGAACAGCTCTTTAAAAGCCATCGAACAACGCCTCCTCTGGCTCGCCTGTTGGATTGTGCACAATGCCAATCACCTGCGCGAAAAACAGGACGGCGAGGTAAAAGTCGGCGGACACCAAGCCTCATGCGCGTCCATGGTTTCGATTATGACAGCGCTCTATTTTCATGCGCTGAAGCCCGAGGATCGGGTCGCGGTCAAACCGCATGCCTCCCCGGTTTTCCATGCCATGCAATACCTCATGGGTCATCAAAGCCTCGAGAATCTAGAAAACTTCCGCGGCTATGGCGGCGCGCAGTCTTATCCTAGTCGAACCAAAGATATCGATGATGTCGACTTCTCGACAGGGTCGGTGGGACTTGGCGTCGCGATCACAGCTTTTGCGTCCCTCGTGCAAGACTACCTCGCCGAAAAAGACTGGGCCGGCGACCGTCCGCTTGGTCGAATGATCGCTCTGGTTGGTGACGCTGAGCTCGATGAAGGCAACGTCTATGAGTGCCTTCAAGAAGGCTGGAAACACGGTCTCAGAAACACATGGTGGATCATCGATTATAATCGCCAAAGCCTGGACGGGGTCGTCCATGAGGGCCTGTGGGAAAAAATCGAAGCGATCTTTCGCGCCTTTGGCTGGCGCACCGTGGTGCTTCGTCATGGTGTCTTACAACGCGCCGCCTTCGAAGAGCCAGGCGGTGAGGTTCTAAAACGCTGGATCCAGACCTGCCCGAATGCGGATTATTCTGCGCTGACCTATCAGGGCGGCGCGGCTTGGCGTGACCGGCTGCTCGACGATATTGGTGATCAAGGCGATGTCACAGCCTTGCTTGAGCGCCGATCGGATGACCAATTGTCCGAACTGATGAACAATCTTGGCGGTCAATGCCTCGAGACGCTGTGTGAGGCGTTTGATTCCATCAAAGACGATCAGCCTACCGTTTTTCTTGCCTATACGATCAAGGGATGGGGCACGCCGCTCGCTGGCCATAAAGACAATCATGCCGGCTTAATGACAACGGCTCAAATGGCGTCATTTCAGGACAGCATGGGGATCGCAGCGGGCGAGGAATGGGCGCCGCTGGCAGGCAATATCGACCCAGAGTCGGCGCAACAGGCGATGGACGCCGCAGGCTTTTTCAAGCGCTATCCTCGCCGGTTTACGGCCGAAAGTGTCCACTCAGACGGGCCGGTTTTTCTTGATGATCGGACGGCGTCGACCCAAACCGGCTTTGGCAAAATCCTCGACACATTGGCGAAATCTGACACGCCGCTCGCCGACCGTATCATCACAACATCACCCGATGTGACGGTCTCGACCAATCTCGGCGGTTGGGTGAACCGGCGCGGCCTGTTTGATCGCCGCGAAATTGCCGATACGTTTCGCGATCAGCGCATTCCCTCGGCGCAGAAGTGGCAATTCTCGCCATCGGGTCAGCATATTGAACTCGGCATCGCTGAAATGAATCTGTTCCTGGCGCTTGGCGCAGCGGGCCTGTCGCATTCTGTGTTTGGTGAGCGCCTGATCCCGATTGGCACAGTGTATGACCCCTTCGTGGCGCGCGGGCTCGATGCGCTCAACTATGCTTGCTACCAAGATGCCCGGTTCATCATCGCGGGCACACCGTCAGGCGTAACGCTGGCGCCTGAAGGCGGGGCCCATCAGTCGATCGGCGCACAATTGATCGGAATGAGCCAAGATGGGCTTGTCAGTTTTGAGCCAGCCTATCTCGATGAATTGTCGATTATCATGGACTGGTCGTTCGACTATTTGCAGCGCGATGGGGAAGGCGACCCAGATGAACGAACCTGGCTGCGAGACGAAACCGGCGGATCAGTCTATTTGCGGCTCACCACACGCCCGATTGAGCAACTTGGTGTCCGTGCGCGCGATGATGAAGAGTTTCGCCGCGGTGTCATTGATGGCGCTTATTGGTTGCGTGAGCCTGGACCCAATGCCGAAGTCATTATCGCTTACCAGGGCTGTATTGCGCCGGAAGCGATTGAGGCGGCTGGACGCATCGGCAATGACCGGCGCGATATCGGCGTGCTCGCGGTAACCTCGGCAGACCGATTGAACTCAGGCTGGACCGCCGCCCGCAGAGCCCGGGCGCGCGGCCATGAAGGCGCAATGAGTCAAATCGAGCGTCTGCTCGCACATGTTCCGCGCGATGCGACCTTAATCACCGTCACGGATGGGCATCCAGCAACGCTCGCTTGGATTGGCGGCGTGAAGGGGCATGCAACAACGCCGCTGGGTGTTGAGCATTTTGGCCAGACCGGAACCATCTCCGATCTCTATAAGCATTTCATGATTGATGCCGATGCGATTGTGAACGCAGCCGATCGCTTAGCAGCGGGTCGGCGCATCCGATTGGCCTAGCTGACCCATTTTCGATCACGCCGTCAGTTTACAACTCAATGTGAACGTCTGCGCCTTGATGGCGACATGGTGGAACACTACCTTTTGTCTAACACGGATCTTCTTGCAGTGGGGCTGCCAAGACGGGGCTCCTTGAAGACGACGTGTGCTGGTCCTGTCTGAGAACGGAAGGAGTAGACCATGAATGACCAAGTAAAGCCGACCGCCGGCGAACACGACTTCAGCCGGTTTGTCTATTTCCGCAACATCAACGAGCTAGAGCTTGCTGAACTCCCCGCAGATGCCCTGCGCGGCGTGAATGACATTGAAGACCTTGTGGTTGTGACCAATGGCGAAGGCCAAAAACTCGCAATCATCGAAGGGCGAGACGCCGCTGTTGCGGCCGCTGAAGCTTACAAACTCGAAGCGGTTAGTGTACATTAAGTCCGCGCTCCGCGAATTCACAATATTGCAGGAATAACACGGTCAGGCGGGCGATGCCCGTCGACAAAGGTCTTGATGTTAATGATGACCTTTTCGCCCATCTCATTGCGACCTTCGACCGTGGCCGACCCCATGTGCGGCAGCAAGATGACATTCGGCAGTCCAATCAGGTCTGGGTTGACCGTCGGTTCGCGCTCGAACACATCGAGGCCGGCGCCTGCTAACTGCCCAGATGTCAGAGCCGACGCCAAAGCCGCCTCATCAATCACCTCACCGCGCGCCGTGTTCACGATGAACGCATCTGGTTTCATCAATTCGAGCCGGCGCGCATTGAGCAAGTGATACGTCGCGGGCGTGTGTGGGCAATTGACGGACACAATATCCATACGCGCCAGCATTTGATCGAGACTGTCCCAATACGTGGCGTCGAGCTCTTCCTCGATCAGGCGCGAGACCTTCTTGCGATTGTGATAGTGGATTTGCAGGCCGAACGCTTTAGCCCGCCTGGCAACCGCTTGTCCGATCCGCCCCATGCCGATGATCCCAAGACGTTTGCCTGCAAGCCGACGCCCCATCATCCAGGTTGGCGCCCAACCATCAAACTTGCCCGCTTTCATCAACTCAATGCCCTCATGCATGCGGCGCGGCACGGCGAGGATCAACGCCATGGTGACATCAGCGGTATCGTCGGTCAGGACCCCTGGCGTATTGGTGACAGTAATCCCGCGCGCCCGGGCCGCTTCGACATCGATATTGTCAACACCAGCGCCAAATTGCGCGATCAGTTTAAACTGGTCGCCCGCATGCTTGAGAATCTCATCAGAAACATCATCGGTAACCGTCGACACCAAGACGTCCGCGCGCGTCACGGCATCTGCGAGTTGTTCAGCCGAAAAGGCGTCGTCCGAGGGATTGAGCTCAGTATCAAAAAGCTCCTTCAGGCGCAGTTCCACCGCATCGGGGAGGCGGCGGGTGACAATGACCTTCAGGCGCGTATCTGACATTCTTCCTCGCTTTCTGACGAGCGCTTAGCAGAGCAAAAGCACATCGCCAATGCGCTGTTTTACGGACGATTCACCTCAATCGGCAAAAAAGCATGCATGACCGCGTTCATTTTGCGACTTTTGCTATGTTTCACCCTGCTTGCAGGGCTTGGCGCAATCTGTGTCGATGCGCAGCAAAAAGCAGAGACCGTCAAAGTCAGCCGCTTCTCTGGCAAGCCATTACCGCGCTTTGAGTCACTGCGCTATTCGGCCGTTCATGGCCGACAAGGGCCAAACCTCGATCATCAAATCCTATGGCGTTATGAACGCGAAGGCTTGCCCATGCTGGTCGTGCGCGAGACCCACGGTTGGCGCCGTGTTCGCGATCCGGATGGTGACGAGGTATGGATGCAAGCGCGGATGTTGTCTGAGTCCCGAACCGCTTTGGTGACGCGTGAGGTTGAACTGAAGCGCGCGCCGGATACAGACTCGCGTTCAACTGCACATCTGAAAGCTGGCGTCATCGCCAACCTGCTCGCCTGTGAAAATGGTTGGTGTGAGATTAAAATCGATCGCAAGTCCGGCTATCTCCCCCAGAGCATTCTTTGGGGCACCGAAATCGCAACAGGCAAACTCTAAGCGCCTAAGCCTTGCAGCCATGCCCGCATACGGCTAAGTCCGCGAGCCATTGCACCTGCGCCGATTGCAGATGTTCAACCCAATATAAGCGAGGCCAGTTCTATGAAGGGACCGCACGAGTTTCACACCCCGCAACCGTCTTACAGCAAAGAAGACCTTCTCAAATCTGGCGCGGGCGAGCTGTTCGGTCCCGGAAACGCGCAATTGCCGATCCCGCCCATGTTAATGATGGACCGGATCACCGAAATCTCTGCCGATGGTGGCGAATTCGGCAAGGGCCACGTGATTGGTGAGTTCGACATTCACCCGGGCCTTTGGTTTTTCGAGTGCCACTTTCCGGGTGATCCCGTCATGCCGGGCTGTTTGGGGCTTGATGCGATGTGGCAAGCGGTTGGGTATTGGCTTGGCTGGTCTGGCTCCTACGGCAAGGGTCGTGCACTTGGCGTCGGCGATGTCCGCTTTACCGGTGAAATCACGCCGGACACAAAGCTTGTTCGATATGAGATCGACATGAAGCGTGTGCGCCGAGGCAGGCTGATTCTCGGAATTGCCGACGGCCGCGTCTATGCCGATGACGAAAAGATCTACACCGCAAAAGACATGCGGGTCGGTCTTGTCGACAAGCTTGGACTGAAATCCTAAAGCGCGCGAAGGCGAAGGGCAGGGGGGCGATCACCTGTCCACTCAATTTCGATCGTGAGCGCTTGGCTGACCGGTGAACCTGGATACAAAGCCGTCTTTAGATTTTGCCGGAACACCACCTGATCGCGTTCGGACAGAAGCCCTTCGGCATACTGAGCGTTTGGTGCGATATCGATGACCCGGATTGTCGGGCGCGCTATACTGGGGTCCGCAGTTTCGATCACAAAGCCGGTATTGCTGGCAATCTCATAGCGCTGAACATTCGATTTCAGATTGAAGCCAATCGGAACCGGGTCCAGTTCGCCTGTTCCCATCAATTGCGGCGGGGGCGTTTCAGACGCCAAGAGCGTCAGGCTCGGACCGTGTCCGATCAAAGCGCCCTCATGCCAAACCAAGAGAACAGGATCCTGGGCAAACCGAACTGTGTGAACGGGGGACGCAGCTGCACTGCTCGCCATGATCAGGCTGCAAGCGCTGACAAACCCTCGTCGAACCAACTTCATCCCCGACCCATCGCCTTCGTGTCTCTGCCAAGTAGACGTGATTCGGTCTGCACAATCCATGCCGTGTGTTTGCACCGGAAAACACGCCCAGTCCGCAGCGCCTTTGCTTGACGCGTCCGCCGCGCGCGAATAGCCCTGCTTCGAGTAAAAGAATAAGCAAGGAGCGCCGCAAATGGCTGACTATGGAGACATGCCTACGGGAACCCTGATGGCTGGCAAAAAGGGCATCGTAATGGGCGTTGCCAATAAGAACTCCATCGCTTGGGGCATCGCCCAACAGCTTGCCGCCCAAGGCTCAGATATCTGCTTCACATATCAGGGCGACAGTCTCGAGCGCCGCGTGCGTCCATTGGTCGAAAGCATCGATATGGACTTCATGGTGCAAGCTGATGTCACCGATGATGCGAGCATGGATGCGGCCTTTGCGGCGGTGAAAGAAAAATGGGGCAAGATCGATTTCCTCGTCCACTCGATCGCCTTTGCTGGCAAAGATGAGTTGATGGGCTCAATGGTCGCAAACACGTCTCGGGAAGGCTTCCGGCGGGCGATGGATATTTCGGTTTATAGCTTCATCGACTCGGCGCGACGCGCGTCTGAGATCATGCCCGATGGCGGCGCGATCATCTGCATGACCTATCTTGGCTCTGAACGCACCGTGCCCAGTTATAATGTTATGGGGGTTGCGAAGGCCGCGCTCGAAGCCTCGACACGTTACGCCGCCCGCGATCTCGGCACTCAAGGCATTCGCGTCAACGCGATCTCAGCCGGCGCGATGCGGACGCTGTCACTGGCCGGAATTCGTGGCGGCAAGTCGCTGATGGGCACCGGCAAAGACTGGTCGCTCTTAAAAGAAGACACCCGCATGGAAGGCGTCGCCGGCTGCGCGCTGTATCTGCTCTCATCGCTTGGGCATTCAATCGCGGGCGAAGTGCTGCATGTCGATGCCGGGTTCCACGCGGTTGGCGTTCCGGACCTTCCAGAGGAGGCTTGATTGAGCGGCAAACTCTTCATCTGGGTCGGACATCCGGGCGAGACATCACTGAGCCACGGCCTCGCCGATGCGTATCAGCGCGGGGCTGAGGCGCAAGGCGCCGAGGTGCGCCGGATGAACCTGTTCGATATGGATTTCGATCCTGACCTCACACATGGTTATCGCCAGCGAAAGGATCATGAACCAGACCTGGTCGCGTTCCTGGACAATACGCTTTGGGCTGATCACCTCGCTTGGTTTCACCCAATGTGGTGGGGCGGGATGCCAGCGAAGATGCAAGGCGCGATTGATCGCACATTCTTGCCGGGGATTACGTTTGCCTATCGCGAAAATAGCTCGCTTTGGGACAAATTACTCAAGGGTAAAACGGCGGACGTCACGGTGACGGCGGACACGCCCGGTTGGTTCTTGAAATTCATGTATGGCAACGCACTGAAGCATCGCATGACCAAACAGGTGCTTGGGTTCACCGGGGTAAAAGTATCGAATTTTTCTTATTTTGCGACGGCGAAAACCGCATCTGAGGGAAAGATCCATGATTGGACGCAGAAAGCCTACAATATCGGCGCGGATGCAGGTCGGCGATGAAAACCAGCCAAGACACCCACACGCCGCTCAGCGCTGACTTTCCGCATTATCCAGCCGAAGAAATGCAAGCGCGCGCTGTTGCATTTCATCAGGCCATGCAATCGCGCCGGTCGGTGCGCGCGTTCTCCGACACGCCAGTCCCTCAACCGGTTATCGAACACTGCGTCCTGACCGCCGGATCGGCGCCGAGCGGTGCCAATCATCAGCCCTGGTATTTCGCCTGTGTTGGCTCAGCAGAGAAAAAGTCCGAAATTCGCAAAGCCGCCGAAACCGAAGAGCGTGAATTCTATTCTGGCCGCGCCGCCCAGGAATGGATCGACGCCCTGGCCCCGATCGGCACCGATGCCGACAAGCCATATATGGAAATCGCCCCCTGGCTAATTTGTATTTTTGCGCAGCGCCGCGGTGGTATTCGCGAAGGCGAAGACAAGAAGAACTACTACATCCACGAGAGCGTCGGGATTGCGACGGGGATGCTGATCGCTGCCTGCCACAATGCCGGTCTCGCGACGCTCGTGCATACGCCCAATCCGATGAAGTTTCTCAATGGCTTGTGCGGACGTCCAGAAACAGAAAAACCGTTCCTAATTCTGGTGGCGGGCCATCCAGCCGATAACGCGATGGTGCCCAATCATGCGCTCGTTAAGAAACCCATCAGCGAGATCGCTAGCTTTCTGTAGCCCGCACGACGGAGAAAGCTGGACCAAAGAGATCAAGCCACTGCGTCGTCGTCACAATACGATTGATTTCATGTTCTTTCGAGACTTTCTCACCGCGTACGATGAGCTTTTTGTCGCCCAACGACACCCCAATCATACGCGACCCTTTTAAGTCAACGCGGCCTTCACCGGGCGTTACGATCCCAAAGGACCCGAAAGACCAGTCTTCAATCTCTGCTTTGGTTTGAACCCGGCTGTTCAGACCAATTTCGATCGGCAAGGGGGCGTTTAGCTCGCCGAGTTTCTGAGCGAACACCTGGGTCACATAAAACCCGGTATCGCTGCGCGCGACCCCAATCGCGACATGCGTGGTGCGGCCATTGAGGATGTTCGCGCGGTGCCATTCGCTGGCCATCAGTTTCGTATGCAAATCCCTAGCAACAAAGGTCGGCGTCGGCAGCTCGAAGTCAGGCGACTCAAAACAAGAGACGCGGCTCCCGGTGTGATCAGTGCAATAGACAGGGCCGTACTGCGCGATGTTTTCCGCTGTGCTTTTGGCGAGTAACGTTCGGTCGAAAGCGGCAATCCGCTCGCCCGCTTTGCGACCGTTTGGACTTTCATGATTGAAAAACGCATTGACCGCCATGTCGAGACTATGGAACCGGGCGGCCGGACGTAGGTCGGTCCGCAGCCGCAAGGCGGTTAAGCCCGCCGCACGCCGCTCCGTGTTAATTTGGTCCAGAAATCGGGCTTCAATGTCTTGATCAAAGCGCAATCCATTTGGCGGGGCGTCTAAGCAGGCGACGCCGTTTTGATAATAGGGTGTAAAATCTGCCGAGCGCGCGTCCGTGCTCATATTGCACGCTTGGGCCACGAAGGAACCTGCGAACGCAATCAGGCTTACAAAGAAAAAACGGAACATGCGTACGATCCGTACAGCTTAAATCTTAAAGAATACCCTCACCGCGCAAACGATCCTCTATCGGCGCCAACATGCGCGCGATCGCCTCATCATTCGGCCGCACTTGGCCATAGGCGGGTAAGCCCTCATCGGCGATGACGAGATCAGCCTCAAACATAGACGGATACGTATGTCGGTAATGCGCGCTTCGGACCGTCCCAAGATACTGCGCCAGGACGCTTTCGACGCTTCGCCCACGTTCAATAACATCGCGCCGAATACGCCGCGCGAGGCGTAAGTCGTCTGGTGTATCGACATAGATGGAAAGATCGATCAGCGGTTTGAGCTCTGGCACCGAAAGCGCGTGTATACCTTCGAGAATGATGATGGCTGCCGGTTCAATGGTCAGCGTTTCGGATTTTCGGTCATGACGATCATAATCATAGATCGGTTGTTCAATTGTGCGGCCCGCTTTCAAGTCCGCAAGCTGACGGGCCATTAGGCCAGTTTCCTTGCTCGCCGGATCATCATAATTTACGCGCGCAATGATCATCTGACGCTGCTCATCGGTATCAGCAGGGCCATAATGGCTCATCGGCCAATAGTAGCCGTCTTCAGGGAAGATTACGACGCCGGTGTCGTGAAAGCGCTCCACCAAAGCGTCAGCGACAGTCGATTTGCCGGACCCCGATCCGCCCGCTAATGCAATCAGGAAAGGGCTTGTCCGGCTCACAGAGACCTAGTCTTCGCCCTCAGTGAGCGGAACGGCATAGAGTTCGAGCCGATGGTCGACAAGCTTATAGCCGTGCGCCTTGGCGATTTCGATTTGCAATCGCTCGATCTCTTCATTGTGAAATTCGATCACTTTGCCTGATTTCACATCGATGAGATGATCATGGTGTTCGTCAGGGACTTCCTCGTACCGCGCGCGGCCATCGCCAAAGTCATGACTTTCGATAATGCCATATTCTTCGAACAATTTCACAGTCCGGTACACGGTTGCCAAAGAGATATTGCTGTCGACCGCATTGGCACGGCGATGCAATTCCTCCGCATCCGGGTGATCATCAGCCAAAGACAACACGCGCGCAATAACCTTGCGCTGCTCGGTCATACGCAGGCCTTTTTCGGCGCAAAGTTTTTCCAAACGTTCCATGAGCGACCCTCTAGCCCTTTACCTATGTGTCTGTCCAGCCAGTCTCTTCGACATCAAGATGGCATCGATCCGCGGCCCTTCAAGACGTCGATAGTATTCTGGCCGGCATCCATCCTTCGTAAACCCTGCGCGCTCATAGAAAGCGATCGCGCCGGGATTGTCCTGCGCCACCTCCAGCATGACCTTTTGGGGCCGAAAGCGCTGCTCAATATGAACCAATAAGCGTTTGGCAAACCCTTGCCGCTGCGCCTCAGGATCTGTTGCGATGGTGAGGATTTCAGCCGCGTCAGCGACGGTTTGAATGATAATGAAAGACTGGATCCGTCCATCATCAATGCCGAACCCGGAATTGACCGACTGCTGAAGGCTTGCCTCGATCGCTGACGCGCTCCACGCCTCAGAGCCTGAAAAAGCGCGCGCATGTAAGGCTGCAAGCGGTTCACCCATGGACGGCGTTAGAGATATTATCGTCATTGCGGGCGCGGCTTTGGCAGCGCGGCGTCTGGCTGGCGGGCATAGGTCGGGCGGGCCAAGCGCTCTTCTGGGTTTAGGCTAATGGCATAAATCGCAGCCCGCGCCGCGCTTGGGGTCGCTGGATGGACAGATCCGCCCTCTAGGTGCGGGGAGACCGCCGCGACATCGCCATAAACCATATGCGGGTGCTCGTGCAAAAGTGTTGTGAGATCATCTACTGCAAGTTCGATGGCATTGCCGGTCGGCATTCCAGTTCTGAAGGTTTGAGCCCAAAACGTAATGTCAGGTGGGCGTTTCTGAGCGGGCAAAGCAACGATGGCGGAGCCCTGCTGCCCCTCTGGGAGCGCCGCTTCCAGCGTTGTGACACCGAGGCAAGGCTTGCCTGTTGCTAAAGCAAGGCCCCGCCCAAACGCGACCCCGACGCGAATGCCAGTAAAGCTGCCAGGACCGGTGACAACGGCGAACCGGTCAATGTCTTTCAACGAAAGATTGGCGTCTTCTAATACCCCCGTCACCAAATCCGGGAGGCGTGCATCTTGTCCTCGGATCATGTCCTCACGCACTTCGCCAATTCGGCGTTGATCCGACACCAGAGCCAGCTCGCAGGCCGGACCGGCTGTATGGATACCGAGGACAATCATAGGACCACCTTAGAGAATGCGGCAGGCATCCTCAAAGCTCATGCGCGGACTGCGCTCGAAAATGGTGGAATCGTCTCCATGACCGATGCTGCATAGCCAGTTTGACCGCCAAGTTTTGGTGTCGTCTTGGCCTAGGAAGAATTCCGCATCGACCCCGGCATTGTTGAAACCGGACATTGGGCCGCAATCGAGCCCGAGCGCACGGGCGGCGAGCATCAAATAGGCGCCCTGCAATGTACCGTTCCGAAACGCGGTTGTTTCGCGGTGTTGAGGATCTGCGAACCAGTCTTTGGCGCCCGGATTATGTGGGAACAGTTCAGGGATTTTTTCGTGAAATTCAAGATCGTGCGCAATGATCACAACCCATGGCGCCGCCATCGTCTTCTCGACATTGCCTTCCATGAGATGGGGCTTCAACCGATCCTTGGCCTCAGTTGATTGCAGAAAAACAAAACGGGCGGGCGAACAGTTCGCGCTCGTCATGCCCATTTTCGTCAGATCATATGTGGCCCGGATGAGCGTCTCCGGAACGCTTTTTTCCATCCATCCATTATATGAGCGACCCTGACGCCAAATTTGATCCAATGCGTAATCGTTTACTGGATTTTTGGACATTGTGCGGCAACCCCTTCGAAAGCTTGAACAATGATAATGGGGTAGTTGAACGAAATGTCGAACCTGACAAGCGCTTAGCTGGCAGCTGCCGTCGACTTAATTCGCCAATTGACGTCCATTGAGGCAACTTCAGCGCCCTGCGTGTCCTTCATCACCACGGCAACCGCATAATCAACAACCCCATCGCGGGCAAAGTCTTTTGAGATATCAGCTCCGGGCCGCGTCAGCTCGCCTTCCGCCCGAATAACCCCGCGGGCGGCTTTCTTATAATGAATGTTCGCATCAATGATCGCGGCGCGAACAAGCGCAATTTTGTCTGCAAACAGCGACACACTGGCCGCGCCGGACGCCGCTTCGCCGAGCGTAAACAAAGCGCCCGCATGCTGCGACCCCATATGGTTTTGCGTTTCATGGACGTCTGGCAGTTGCGCCACGCCATGCCCATCGGCAATGACCAAGAGCTCCACGCCCGTGAGTTTCGCGTAGGGAACATTCTGTTCGAAAAAGGCTTTCATCAAAGCATAGATTTGATCAGTTTCGCCACTCATTAGATTTCATCCAATTCTTATAC
>JBCBQS010000025.1:0-17981 GCA_039820085.1 Pseudomonadota bacterium | reverse complement strand
GTCTTCGCTGGACACCCCCCTCCGGTCTAATCGCCAACTTGAACGCGGAAATCTCAAACGAAAAAAGCGAGCGCCGAGAAGACGCGAACCGGTTTCCGGCAGGTGAGCCAGCCCTGCGCCAACAAATCCTGAACATCGATGAAAGCGAAGGCGGCGAGATTGGCGGAGACGTCGAATTCGATTTGCTCACCGGGCGCCTGAAGCTGATCGGCGTTTATGGAACGTTTGAGAGCCCGTTTACCAGCAAACGGCAACGCACGGATGTGTTCGATAACGCCCTCGAAAACAGCTTCTTTCGACAAGTCACCGACGAGTCGGAGCTAATTCTGCGCGGCGAGTACAATTGGGCGGGGTTTGGCGGCTCATGGGATGCATCCTTTGAAACGGCCGAGAACACGCTCGACAGCACATCCACGTTGCTGGCGAGTCAGTTTGGCGCTGCGCTCGAACCTGTCGATATCGGCGAGGCGTCGGTATCGGTCGAAGAGAGCCGTCAAGAAGCCTTCCTGACATATTCGCGTGCTTTTGCGGACGCTGTTCAGGTTCAGCTCTCTGTTGGTACCGAAGTGTCTGAACTGTCCTCTAGCGGGGCCGCCGGGCAAACCCGAACGTTCACGCGCCCAAAAGGCGGGGTCACGCTGAGTTGGGCCTATAGCGATGCGGCAACGCTGAACGCCCGCATCAATCGGACCGTCGGTCAATTGGATTTCTTCGACTTCGTTTCACAGCTCGATCTCACCGATGGCGAGAACCAAGTTGGCAATTCAGACATTGTGCCCGAGCAAAGCTGGCGCGCTGAGATTGAGCTAGAGCAGCAATTTGGCGCATGGGGCGCGGGCAATGTTTTGGTGTTCGCCGAGGCGCTCGAAGATATTGTTGATCAGGTGCCCATCGGCGATGGCGAAGGTCCAGGCAATATTGACACAGGCTCGCGATTTGGCGTCCAATTTGAAGGCACGGTGAACTTTGATCCGCTTGGGCTTGAAGGCGCACAGATCGTTTATTCTGCCACGCTGCAAGACTCTGAAATAGACGACCCGCTGACCGGGGAAACACGCTCCATCAATGGCGAAGACTTGCTCCAGGTCGATCTTGAATGGCGCCACGATATTGCCGGAACCGATTTTGCTTGGGGCGGTCAGTTTTCGCCCGGACTGGAAGCGGACTCCTTCCGCGTTGATGTGGTGCGAAGAGAACGTGATCTTGGCGGGCGACTGCGCGTCTTCGTCGAGCACAAAGATCTCTGGGGACTGACGGGGCGTGCGGAGTTTTTCCGACCATTCAGTGAGCTTGAGAAAGAAACGCGGCGGCGCTTTTCACCCGATCGGACAGGCGCTCTGGTTGAAATCGAACGGACCCGGATTGAAGACAAACCCATCTTGATTTTTGAGCTGACCGGGAAATTCTAAGCTGGCTTATGCCGTCGGAACGGTCACATCGCCCCAGACGATGAAATATGGGTTGTCGTAACCGCGCGCGCGTTTGCCATACAGGAGAGGCGAGCCGTCCGTCTCTGTGACGCGCCCGCCTGCGGCTTCTGCCACAGCATGACCGGCAGCAGTGTCCCATTCCATCGTTCGGCCATGACGCGGATAAAGGTCGGCTTCTCCGGCTGCGATGAGACAGAATTTCAACGATGACCCGGCTGAGATAATCTCGCCAATCGGCTGGGTTTTGAGAAAATCATTGGTTTCATCGCTGCGGTGTGACTTGGACGCAATCGCCGTGAGGCCCGCTTCGGGTGCGCGGCGAATGCGGAGCGGCGCGCGCTCTGAGGCGTCGGGGACGGGACCGCCCGGCTCGACCGTCGCTTGCCACGCAGAGAACCGACTGTCTGCAACGAACAGGCGATTGAGCGCCGGCGCATAAACAACGCCCATGACCGGCACCTCATTTTCGATAATGCCAATATTGACCGTGAACTCACCGCGTTTGTTGATGAACTCTTTGGTGCCATCGAGCGGGTCGACCAAAGCGAAGCGATGGTCGTGTTCTGGGATGTTTCCCGCAGCGACAGATTCTTCTGCGATCACGGGCAGGTCAGGATCGGCTTTGGCGAGGGCCGCGAGGATCAAGGCTTCGGCCTTTTCATCGGCTTCGGTCACCGGAGAGCTGTCATCTTTGCGATCAACGCTGAAATCTGTTGCATAGACCTGCATGATCAACGCCCCCGCATCGAGCGCGATGCGCGCGAGCATATCTCCGGTTAAACTCATGAGGCATGTCTTTCTTGAAGCGGCGTATGGATTGGATCCGCCGCGAGGATGCGTTGCAGTGTGTTCAATGTATCGAAGGCTTGTTGGCTCGTTCCGATGGCCGGGTGAGACGGATCAGTCAGCCGCGTGAGAAAACTCTGCAGGCTGCTCATCGCGCCATTCGACTGCTCAAAGCGATCCACCGTTTCGTGTTGCGGGCCGTCTTCGGAGGTGCGGGCATATATCAGGGCCTCATGGCCGAAATAAGCGTTGTGTGTGTTGACGCCCTCAAGCCAAAGATAGCCATGTTCAAAGCCAAGCTCGAGCCGGAAGGTCGGTCGCCACTGTGTGACGGAAAGATGCAAGCTCGCAATCGTGCCGGCATGGGTTCGAAGATTGGCCAGCACATTTGATTCCGATCCTGGCGTCTCGCTGCGATCAAAATCTGCAAATCCGACAATGTCTTGGAACGGTCCTGCAAAGGCGTGCATGAGATCAAGCATTTGTGCGCCATGTTCAAACAAAACGCTGCCATAGCCATCATCACCGGCGACACCGCAGACACCGCGAAGCGTGAGCAATTGACCGTACTCGCCGCTTTCCGATTTTGTCAGCGCCGCGATTACCGAGCCATGCAAGCGCGCCGTATACGCAAACTGAAGACAGGTGCGCCCTGCTGATTGTTCAGCGCGGCGAATATTGATCATATCCTCAATGCTCGGGGGAACCGGATGTGTGCTGTAAACCGGCCAGTCGTGCTCGAGGCAGTAACACACCCAAGCGGGCAGCTGGCTTCGATCCCCGGCCAGGATGACCGCATCAAGCTGATTGCTTTGCATCGCGTCATTGAGGCTCGAAAAGCCTGTCTCATCGGGCTCAGCGTCGAGCGCAAAAGCGGAGATCGATCCGGCTTCGGCCAGCGCATTGAGCGCCAAATGGTGTTCAGGGTCGAGTTGGTCTGCACCAATTACGGCAATGCGAATTGTCGACATGCGGCCTCGGCTCCTTCGGTGCGGTGCAGCGATAGCGCGTTGCGTTCGAGCCGACAACACTCCCGCACAGAGAGGGTGAACGATGGCCGCGTTTGCCTGAATATTTGCCTGATTAGGAGGCGAGAGACTTGAGCAAGGCCGTGGCTTGGGCTTGCGAGAAATTCTCTGGCAATGGCGCGCGCATGATCATCACACGCGACCAAATTTGTCCGGTCAGCGCATCGACGGCCACATCAAGATCAAAATCGCGGCGAACAACGTTCTTTGCGGCGATTTCGGCAAGGATGAGCCGCAGCGGCGCGCGAATTTCATCTCGCATCCATTTGCGCCAGGTCTCACCTGCATCCTTATCATCGCTGGCTGCAATCATGGCTGTTCGCAGCACGGCATGGCCAGATCCCTGGCGGGTCGTTTCCTCAATCGGTTGGATCAACGCTGCAATCCGCTCGACCGGATCGCGCCCCATCTTGGACGCCGTTGGAATAAGGTCGAGGGCCGCTTCCATGCACATGTTTCCGATGGCCGGCCACCAGCGATAAATGGTCTGTTTCGACGCTTTCGCCTTGCGAGACACTTTATCGACGCTGAATTTGCGCCACCCATGCTCAGCCATCTCTTCTCTGGTGGCCTGTAAAATGGCCGCCCGAGACTGTTCGCTGCTGCGTTGGGGCTTTCTCAGTTTTACTTCTATGTCCGACATGACGTTACTTTGCTAGATGAGTGGGCTGGGACGCTTTTGCGGAACGACCCGTTTGTCTTTAGTTGTCATGCATCCATTATGCCAGGCTTTCAAGTCGCCTGAGGCGGAAAAAATGAGACAGATCCGCCTGCAACAGCGATTTCACGGGAAAATCAGATTTTCCATCGTTTTTTCAAGGTGTTGAGAGAATGTCACGATCTACGTAGATTATGAACGTGATACACTGAGACTATGAGAGTCTTTCGCCCGTGATTCGGGTCTTTTCGCTAGCCGGGCGCGACAAAAAGACTAGCTCACCGAATACCGGTATGCACGCGTAATACGCGTCCTATACAGGCGCGAAATCAAAACTTAGTTGCACTTGGGGGCCGTTTTGGACGTCGCTATTTCGACCCTACTCTCACCGATCATCCTGTTCTTTGCCTTAGGCATGGTTGCCGCGCTTTTGCGCTCGCAAATGAGTGTCCCTGAATCGATCGCCAAAGGGCTGGCGATCTATTTGATGATGGCGATTGGCCTCAAAGGCGGGGTCGAAATGTCAAAAAACCCGCTGACCCTTGAGATCATGCTGGTTCTGTTGGCAGGGATTGTCCTGTCCTTCTTGATCCCATTGCTCGCTTTTGTGGCCTTGCGACTAACGACAAAGCTCGATCGGATTGATGCGGCGGCGACAGCGGCGCATTATGGCTCCATCTCAATCGTGACTTTTGTAGCGGCGACCGAGGCTGTGCGTTTGTCTGGCCTCGACAGTGGCGGGCACCTTGTTGCAGTCGCAGCCTTGATGGAAACGCCAGCGATCATCACAGCGCTATTTTTGGCATCTCGAGGCGGCGGCCGACGTGAAAAACCTGTCGCGGGCGCCGAGCAGGGCGAACTGGTCCGCGAGGTGTTTCTTAATGCCTCAATTGTTGTGCTCGTCGGCGCTTTGGCGATTGGCTGGATTGCGGGTGAGGACGGAACGGCCACGGTCCAACCTTTCTTTGTCGACTTGTTCCAAGGTGTTCTTTGCCTCTTTCTGCTTGATATGGGCCTCTCGGCTGGGCGCGGCCTGCGCCAAGGGTGGCGTCAACTCAGCGTGCCAACGGTTGGCTTCGGCATCTATATGCCGCTCATTTCTGCTGCGATCGCGGCGGGTGTTGCGGCGCTCTTAAACATGCCAGCGGGCGACGCGGCATTGTTGATCACACTGACCGCTTCAGCCTCTTACATCGCCGTCCCCGCGGCGATGCGATTGGCCTTGCCGGAAGCCAAGCCGTCGATCTACCTCACGCTTTCGCTGGGCGTGACGTTCCCGTTTAATGTCACGATCGGTATCCCAATTTATATCTATCTGGCATTACTCGTCAGCGGACAGGGGTAAGACATGACCAAGTATTTGCGAATTGAGCTGATTGTCGAGCGGATGGCCCATAAACGCGCCTGCCGCGTGTTGGAGACGGCTGGACTGACCGGATACACGGTGCTGCCGGCAATGGCAGGCTTTGGCGGACAAAAACGGTGGAACCGGGACACCGATCTCTCCGCCAGCGGCGATATGGTTGTGATCATTTCGGTCGGCGATGAGGAAAAGGTTCGCGGCGCGATGACACAAATCGGCGAGCTGCTTGGAGCCCATATCGGTATTGTGACAGTTACAGATGTCGAGATTCTAAGACCAGGCCGGTTTTAGCGGCGCGGCCACTTTTTACTTAGCACGCTCAATCGCTTCGCTGATCATTTCGCGCGCTTTTTCAACGCCCGTCCAGCTTTCGACCCGGCTCCACTTGCCAACTTCCAGATCCTTATAGTGGGTAAAGAAGTGGGTGATCTTCTCGACCAAGATATCCGGCAGGTCGTGATAGGTCGCAACCTTGTCGTAATAGGCTGTAAGTTTCGGATGCGGCACCGCGAGGATTTTCTCATCCGGACCTTTGTCGTCGGTCATCATCAACACGCCGACGGGGCGGGCGCGCACGACACTGCCAGGGACGAGCGGACGATTGCCAACCACCATGACATCAATGGGATCACCGTCCAGGCTCAACGTGTGCGGGACAAAGCCGTAATTACAGGGATAGCGCATCTCGGTGTAGAGATAGCGATCAACGAACATCGCGCCTGAGTCTTTGTCGATCTCATACTTGATCGGGTCACCGCCGAGCGGAACCTCAACAATGACATTAACATCGTCTGGCGGATTTTGGCCGGAAGAGATTTTTGAGATGTCCATGGGAGGTGCCTTTTGAGATGTTTTGTTGGCGCTGCCCGTGCAGGATCGCGGCCAAACCGTCAAGTCACCAAAAAGTGGTAGGTTTAGTCCAAAAGTGAATAGTTGAAACTGATAGAAATGCGGGGGTCGTCCGATTGGCCGGTCATCACTTCATGGCGGAGCCAGCTCTCCCACATCAATATGTCTCCGGGGGCGGGCTGAACATAGTGGAACCGATGATAGGGCTGTACAGCCTCTGGCTTAATTGGCGGCGCCGCCATCATCATCAGCAGGCGAGGGTCTTCGAATTTAATCCGTCCTGAACCTTCAGGGACCGCGAGGTAGCAGGTGCCAGAGATAACGCTGTTCGGGTGGATATGTCCGGAATGATGCCCACCCTCGCCGAGAATGTTGATCCAAAGGCTGTCACAGATCAGTTTGGCGCTGCCGAGCGCCCATTGATGGGCTTCGGCAAAGGCGTTTGCCTGTTCGTTTAGGACGTTGATCAATTCGGCAAAAGCTGGGGCGCGGTCCGGCAGGTCATTAAGAGATGCATAGGATGTGTATCCTGGATACCCTTCTCGCTCGCACCACTCGTGACCGGCCTGATCGCCGTCTTCAATCATCCAAACCGCGTCCAGCAGGTCGTCCAACAGCGTGCCATCGGGCAGCCGCGTTGTCTGCAAGCGGGTTGGGAACAAAGCAATCTCAGTCATGCGCTCCTCTTATCGTGGCATCGGTTTGGCGCAATGGGCTCACCGTTGATTTGACGCGAATTTTTTTCCTTTTCTGCGCGGTTTAAAAAATCACTTTGCGAGGCGTCGATTCTTGTGTAGTGAATAGTATACGAAGTATTCAGCGATAAGGGGGTGCCCATGTCTGAAACTCAATTCAGCATAAATGGCCAAGACACCGTTGTGGATGCGGATCCGAGCATGCCGCTCTTATGGGTTATTCGCGAACAGCTGAAACTCACCGGCACGAAATTTGGCTGTGGCATTGCCCAATGCGGGGCGTGTACGGTGCATCTGGATGGTATTCCAGTGCGGTCTTGCTCAACCCCACTCGCAGCCGCAGAAGGTGCGGAGATCACCACCATTGAAGGGGTCGCTGCAGAAGATGGCACCCGCCACAAGGTCCAAGCCGCTTGGATTGAGCACCAAGTGCCGCAATGCGGGTACTGTCAGTCGGGTCAAATCATGTCCGCTGTGGCTCTGTTGCGCGACAATCCCAATCCGAGCGACGAGGATATCGACCTCGCGATGAGCGGGAACATCTGTCGATGCGGGGCGTATGGACGCATTCGTGCCGCGATCAAATCCGCTGCCAGCGCTTAGTCGCGCCGAACCCAAGGGAGACTCACATTATGAGCAAATGGACACGCAGAGGGTTTATCGCAGCCGGTGTATTGAGCGGCGGCGTCTTAGCGGTCGGTGTTGGGATCCGCGAAGGGCACCGCGCGCCGAAACTCGCCGAGATGATGACCGAAGACGGCGAGACACTGGTCAATGTTTGGGTGAAGCTCGCTCCGGACAATACGATCACAGCGATCGTTCCGCATAGCGAAATGGGGCAAGGCGTCTTCACGTCTATGGCGCAGATGCTCGCGGATGAAATGGATGCTGATTGGGAAAACGTGACCTTTGAGCAAGCCCCCGCGCACGAAGCCTATGCAAACTATCCGCTTGGCCGCGAATTTATCCTCGGTGACACGAAAGTTCCGGGCTTCGTTCAGGACTCTCTCAATGGCGGATTTTTGCGGATTGCCCAGTCGATGGGCTTGCAAATCACCGGCGGAAGTACCGCCGTTCGCTTTACCGGCATGGGCGGGATGCGCATCGCGGGTGCGGCGGCGCGTGAAATGATCGTGAAAGCGGCTGGGAAAGCCTGGAGTGTACCGACACGCGAGCTGCGCACAGAAAATAGCTATGTCTATCATGATGCGAGCAATCGCTCGGCGCCCTATGCAGAGTTTGCCGCGCAAGCTGGAACGTATGCGCCGCCGACCCAGCCAAAGCTGAAAACACCCGCAGAGTTCAAACTCATGGGGCAATCGCTGCCGAGGTTTGATATTCCGGCCAAAACAGATGGAACGGCTGAGTTCGGCATCGATGTCGATCTGCCAGGAATGAAATATGCTGCCGTCATGGGGCCGCCGGTTCTTGGCGCAGAAACCGTTAGCATCGATGACACATATGCGCGCGAGACACCTGGCATCATCAAAGTGTTGGATAAAGGCGCCTATGTCGCAGTCGTTGCCGACAGCTACTGGCACGCGGAAAACGCCATTCGTCAGTTGGATGTCACCTGGTCGCAAACGGGCGCTGAAGCGCTCAATCAGAACGATATTTTTGACGCCATGCGTCAAGCCATGGATGCCGCTGGCGACAAAGGCAAAGAAGACGTTGCGATTGGTAACGCGCGCCGGGCTCAAAACGCCGCCACCCGAGTCTACGAAGCCGAATACTCGGTTCCATTCCTTGCGCACGCCGCTATGGAGCCTCTTAACGCGACAGCATGGGTCCATGACGGGCAAATTGAGCTATGGTCCGGACTTCAAAACCCGCTCGCAGTGCGCGACGAAATCGCCGGAACATTTGATGTCAAAAAAGCGGATGTGCACGTCCACAATGTCATGCTTGGCGGGGGATTCGGGCGTCGATCAAATCCGGACTACCCGCTCATGGCGGTCGAGATTGCGCGGGAGTTTGACCATCCGGTAAAAATGATCTGGTCGCGCGAACAAGACACGCAGCAAGATTGGTATCGCCAGGCTTCTGTTAGTCGCTTCAAAGCAGGCCTCGACGAAGCCGGCATGCCTGTATCGTGGGACAATCTGTTCACGCAAAAGCATGATCCGCCAGAGGCTTCGCAGATTCCTTACAAAATCGACAATCAGCTGATCCATTACACGGACGTTGAGCACCATATCCGATTCGGACCTTGGCGGTCGGTGGACCATACCCAGCATGGCTTTTTCATCGAGAGCTTTATCGATGAGCTTGCCGATCAAGCTGGCATGGACGGCTACGCCTATCGGCGCAAACTGCTTGAACACGCGCCACGCTACACCGCCGTTCTCGACGCTGCGGCCAAAGCTGCTGATTGGGGCCGCGTTGTGCCGGAAGGACACGGCTTAGGGATCGCATTGGTCGACTCATTCGGAACCGTTGTGGCGCAAGTCGTCGAGGTGGATGTGACCGGTTCGGAACCAAAAGTTGTGCATGTGTGGTGCGCAGCAGATCCCGGCTATGCGATGAACCCAGATGGCTTCATCGCGCAAATCGAAAGCGGAATCATTTATGGTCTGACCGCTGCGCTCTATGGCGACATTACGATTGAAGATGGCGCTGTGGTGCAGTCAAATTTCCACGACTATCCGATGCTCCGGATGGACCAAGCTCCTGATATTTCTGTCGAAATCATCAATAGCGGTGCAAAAGTGGGTGGCGGCGGCGAACCTGGAACGCCGCCAATCGCTCCGGCGCTTGCAAATGCAGTCTTCGCTGCGACGGGCGTGCGGGTGCGGTCTCAGCCGATTGCAAATTATCAGGAGGGACTGAGTTAGTCGCCCGGCCTGTGCGCTAAGATTCATTCCGTCTCGTTTAAGTAATCTTCGCGGAACGTGGAGCAAGTCTCCCGTGGGGCCTGCGTGTCTGTCCCAAAGATGATTCGCCAGTCCGTATCGACCTGTGCGAGCGTAAACGTATTGATCCCGCAGCCGGCCATCTCTCCTTGATAGGTGATTGTGAAGGGCGCCCAAACGGTCGCGAGTGGACCGTATTGCTCGGACGTGACGGCAAACAATTCTTCATGCGCATCGCCCACTTCGAGCGTGCCGACCCAGGTACGCCAGCGCGTCAATCCATCATCCTGGACGGCGCCATCTGCCCCGATCCGTCGCAGGGTCGCCGTGTCGAGGAAGACCTGATCGATCATCGTCGTATCGCCTTGGAACATGGCGCGCATCATCGAGTAGACCGATGCCTCTGGCGATGAGAGATCGATGGGCGCGCGCATATCATCGCCGCTTTGTGCGTGGCTGGTGCTTGCTATGAGCAGCGCCGCGATCGGCAAAATGAAACGAACCAAGCCTAAACTCCTCGTATTTGCGCAAGTATCATTCGACGATACTCGCCATGTTCAGCCTCTTGCATACCACGTTGATGCCCTATTTCGAGCCTAGCGTGTTTGACATCCGATAGACCAATGGCGGGACGACATATGCGTTTGAAGAAATGGACCTGGATCTGCTTGGTCGCGTTGGGACTTACGTCATTTGCGCAGGCACAAGAGCCGGGGACACTTTATTATTGCGGCGAAGCGGGCGATGCGGAAATCTTTGTTGAGCTTGACCGTTTTGATGATCAACGCGCGCGCTACTATGTGACGATTCCTGGTGGGTATGGTGATGGACCGACCGTCACTGATCTCACGGCTGCATCAGAGGCGGAGGGCAAAGTGTTCGTGGCGGACCAAATCCGCTTGAGCTTAGACGCGCACCGCACAACGCTCACGGATCACAGTGAGACCTATGAATGTACGCTGGAAGTTGCAGCCCGACCGGTTCAAACGCACAGCCTTAGCCAAGATGATCTCGTCGGGACGTGGCGCGTGGCGCTTTTTTTCTCGCCAAATGCCGCCCCGTCAGAAACCGTGATGGAGATTACAGACGTGTCTGACGCCGGGCGGCTCACAGGATCGTTCTATCAAAGCGCCTTTGAAGCGGGGCGCGCGACCAAGCGTGACGGAACGATTGTCATTGCCATGACCACACGCGATGGCAGCGGGCTCTATGGCACATCCGGCCGGCTGGTCGCCCCTGACCGTATTGAAGGACAGACTCTGTCGGTTGGACGTGATTTCTTGATGGCTTGGAGCGCAGAAAAAGAGTAGCGTTGAGATTGCTGCGTTTGATCGACCAAGGAGTAAGATCGCAATGCCGCCGTTCCACCTCGCTTTTCCTGTTCACGACCTCGCGGCTGCCCGCAGCTTTTACGGTCAATTGCTCGGATGCGCCGAAGGACGAAGCAGTGAGAGTTGGATTGATTTCGACTTTTTCGGCCATCAAATCGTCGCCCATCTCGCACCGGAAGACTGCGCGCAAACAGGGCTATCAGGCGTCGATGGTAAAGAGGTCCCAGTTCGCCATTTCGGGCTGGTTCTCGACATGACAAGCTGGAAAGCCCTCGCAGAACGCCTGACGCCGCATGTCGACTTCATCATCGAGCCTCACATTCGATTTCAAGGCGAGCCGGGTGAGCAAGCGACGATGTTCTTTTGCGACCCGTCAGGCAATGCGATCGAGCTGAAAGCGTTTGCCGACATGGATCAGTTGTTTGCCAAATAAAGGTGCCACGCGTGGCAGCGATGAAGATTAGTCGCCTTCGCCAGGTGCGGGACTGAAGAATTCCGCAAGCTTATTGGTCTTTTGCGCAAATTCTTCGCGGTCGGCGGGCGGTTCTTTCATCCGCGTGATATTGGGCCAAACCTTCGCATAATCGGTATTCAGTTTGAGCCATTTTGCATCTGGCTCATCTTCCGTGTCCGGCTTGATCGCTTCGACGGGGCATTCCGGTTCGCATACGCCGCAATCAATGCATTCATCCGGGTGAATGACGAGCATGTTCTCACCCTCATAGAAGCAATCCACCGGGCAGACTTCTACGCAATCCATATATTTGCATCGGATGCAGGCATCCATCACGATGTAGGTCATAAGCGAACTCTAAATTCTATGTGCAGCGCAGCACATGGCTTTGGTCCAGAAACAAGTCAATGGACCGAACTGTCACGGTGCGTTTAGTTCTGCTCTTTTCCGAGCATGGGCGCGTGTCACGTCATCAACATGTAGGAGGCTCGCAACGTGCCGAATGAAAGATTCCTCGTATTTACAAGATTCTCCGTCTGCAAGTGAGACGCGGTAGAGCCCCTCGATAACACTCGCGCGCTCCGCATCTGAAAGCTGTTTGACGTGTCGTGTTAGCGCGTGGGTATCGGTGGCTTCTTCGGCCATTTGTTCACCCCGCTGAAGCACTTCGTCGGCGCGATCAGCATTCATGTTGAAGCTGGTGACGAGCAATTCGGCGACCATGTCGCTTTCGAGATTGGCATACACGCCATCGACCAAAGCAGCTTCAACAAATAAAGCAGCGGCAGCCTCGTACGGGTCCATATTACGTTCGGGTGCCGCAGGCCGGTCACTGCCGAACAATCGAGAGAAAAATCCAGTCATGACAACGTTTATGCGTCGGACGGAATACGTCTGTAAAGGGCCTGCGCTTCTGAAGCCGGGCCACGACGCAGACCAAGTTCAATGACTTCAACCGTTTCGATCGTCTTTGCTTTATAAAAAGTCAGGATGTCGCCGGGTACGATTCGTAGTCCGGCTTTGTCCGATTTGCGCGTGTGACCATGCCGTGTCACCCGGATGCCTTTGCGTGAAACATAATCTGTCGCCAAGGCGCGCGTTTTAAAAAACCGGGCGCGCCATAGCCAGATATCAACCCGGACATCCGCCGAGGGATCAGTCGTCATTCGTCTGTGGAGGCTCGGAAACGGCAGGTGCCGGCGTATCGACATTTGCCTCTGCTTCGACGGCTTGTTTCGCTGGTTTCGGTTTCCGCTTTTTGGGCTGCGGTTTTGGTTTTTCCGGCAGCAGGGCGGCAAGCGCCGCAAACGGACTGTCTGGGTCTGGCTGGCGCTGTGCAGGTCGGCGATGCGCATTTTGATGACGCGGTTTGCCGCCCTGACGATCACCTTTTTTGCGTGGACCGCCACGGTTTTGATTGGGCCGGTTTTGCTTGCGCGCGGCGCGGCGTTGTTCCTGCGCGTCGAGATGCGCCTTTGATTGGAACCGCCACAGCGTTACGGCGCCGGTTTCCGGATCTTTTTCAGCGGGCGCGATCCGGAACCCTTTCAGTACATTGTGAAAGTCTTCCAAGGGGCAAGACACCATAGAGGCGAGATCGGGTGGGATCTCAAACTTCGCTTGATCCGCCTCCTTGCGACGCTTTGAAAGCTCCCATCCAAGACGTTCAGCCAAATCAGCGCGAACGGCGCGCTTGCCAAAGCGCAGATAGCCTTGCGCCGCTAAGTTTTCATCCGGCCAAGAGCCGTCGAGTTCGAAGCTTCCTGCCCCCTCTGGAGCGGTCTTTCGCGCCCGACCGTCGGCCAAAGTCTGCAAGAGCGAGATCAGCCTTTGCGCCGCAGGTTTCTGAGCGTCAGGTACATGAGCGGCGATCCGTCCAGACCGAATTCCGGCTTCTTTCAATTTCGTGCGATCTTCTGGCCCCGGCAGGAGCGCGCGGTCTTCACCGCGCAAATCACAAGCTGCGCCCGCTTCTAGTAGGCGAAACGCCAAACCGCGCGCAAGGCCATCTAAAGCGGTCTCGTCTGGTGAGAATTTAAGCTTGAAATGGGTCGGCAGGCGCTTTTGGATTTCAGCACCGAGCCATTCATTTACGCGCGTTTGCGCGGCGTCTTGCTGATGCGCTTCGGCATCTTGTCCGCCGATCAGGGTCGCGGAAGGCGCGAGCCAATGTGGGCCGGTATTCAACTGCGCAATTGGCGCGTCGTTCCAGACGATTTGCGCAGACTCATTTAGAGTTAAGGCCGTCTCTGGCGCGCCCGCAATCGCTTTCAGCCGCTCAGCAATCACTGGTTCCAAAGCCTGCATGGCTGCGCTGCGCAGGGTTTTCCCTTCAAGCGCAGACCCACTCGAATCAGGCTCGAAGGTCAATCCAACGAGCTTACCAACCGTGTGTCCTTCAATGGTCACTTCACCTGTTTCAGAAACATCCGTACTCAAGAGGTCTTCCCTTTTCAGCCCAGCAATAAGAGCCGTTGTGCGTCGATCGACGAAGCGTTGTGTTAGCGCGTCATGCAGTGCGTCTGACAGTCTGTCTTCAATGTCCCGGGTTCTTTCGCGCCAATAGACAGGATTTTCAAGCCAATCTGACCGGAAACTTGCATACGTCCATGTCCGGATCATGGCCAAACGCTGCTGCAACAGGCTGATATCGCCAATCGTTTGATCGAGTGTGGTGAGGCGCTCATTCATCGCTGTGTCGCCTAAGCGGGCATCGGGGTCGGCGAGCGTCTCGGCCAGACCCAGCACCAATCGACCATGGCCTTCATGTCCGGCTTTACGGAAATCGGGCAGTCGTGCCAAGTCCCACAATCGTCGGACGTTTCGACCCCCGCGAATGTCGGGACCGACGGCTTCATCTTCTGCCATTCGGCGCAGCACCCATTCATCTAAGCCATGAGGGTTTTGTCTGAGGCTCGGATGCGGACTCGGCCGCGCGAGGCTGGCAATCAGGGTTTTGATCGAGCGATAATCCAGATCGCTATTGCGCCAGTTTAAGTCGACGACGGGGTCATAGCGGTGGTCTTCAATGGCGCGGACCAGATCGTCCTCAAAAGGCGGGCAGTCATTCGTTTCGCCAAACTCGCCATCATCTCTAAACCGTCCTGCGCGTCCAGCAATCTGGCCAATCTCGGCGGGACTGAGCCATCGGTGGCGGCGGCCATCATATTTCGACAAGCCGGCAAAAGCGATCCGGTCGACATCAAGATTGAGCCCCATGCCAATCGCGTCTGTGGCGACGAGATAGTCAACCTCACCGGCTTGATACATCGCGACTTGCGCATTGCGTGTGCGCGGGCTGAGCCCGCCCATGACAACGGCACAGCCGCCTTTTTGACGCCGCAGCACTTCAGCAATCGCATAGACCTTGTCCGCGCTGAACCCGACAATCGCTGTGCGTTTGGGCAGCTTGGTGATCTTTTTCGGACCGGCATAAGACAGCGTCGAAAAGCGTTCCCGCACATCCGTCGTCACATCAAAATCAAGATCTCGCAGCACATCGCGCATTGTTTCGGCGCCGAGCAGCATCGTTTCTTGGGTGCCGCGCGCATTTAAGATTCGGTCCGTGAACACATGACCACGATCATCGTCTTCAGCGATTTGAATCTCGTCGATTGCGAGGCACTCGACTTGGATGTCCATCGGCATCGATTCAACTGTACAAACCCAATAGCGCGGCGAGTCGGGAATGATCCGCTCTTCACCCGTGACAAGGGCGACCGCCCGTTCGCCTTTGGCTTTGACAACTCGATCATACACTTCGCGCGCGAGCAGTCGGAGCGGCAGACCGATCATACCGGTCGTGTGCCCCATTATGCGTTCAAGCGCATAATGCGTTTTACCCGTATTGGTCGGGCCGAGGATGGCTTTGAGCTGCGCCATGAAGACCGTTTATGTGGCGTTAGATTCGCGTCAGCGCTAGGATTTAGGGCACCGTTCGGCGCGATCTATGTGCGTGTTCACAAGTTGTCCACTTTCATCTTCGACTTTGAATTGCCGGATCCAGTCCGATGTCCGCGGCAGGGGCTGATAATCGCGGGTCATATAGAGCCGCAATTCTCGGCGCAGGGGACAGCCATTCGAGCGATGGCCGAGATCAACACCAACATAACCTTCGGGTTGCCACGTCGCGAAATCCGCCTGAATGCGCGGCCTTTGGTGGGAGCGATTGCTGGCGACCAGAACGTTTGAGCTGTCAAGATCGGCAAGATCGACGGTTTCGGCGAAGCTTTTCGGCCCCGGATTGTAGCGCCATAAGATTAGCGGCACATCCAGCTCATCCCGCATATAGTAATCGAGGCCATGCCAGATTTCGCGTTCGTCGACGAGGATTGTGGTCGGCTGCAAACGCTCAATCTCGAGGGCCAGCTGCGCGCTTAAGTCTTGCCACCCGCGCACGCGTTTAAAGTCATTGTCGCGGCCAACAGCTGCGCTCCAGCTTGGCGGGGCCATGGCTAAGCTAATCGCCAAGACCCCGACCACAATCTGCAAACCGATGCCAGCCCAATAGGCAATCCGCCACCCTGCGGCGCGGATCATGAATCCGCCAACAAAGACACTCGCTGCGGGGTAGGCCGTCGCGGCCCAATTGGCATGGGCGCGAGACAGAACCGCTTGGAAGGCAATAATCACCAGCACGGGCACGATGAAGCAGGCGAGCCAATTCTCTTTTGCCCGATGTGCATGCGCCGCATCGCCAAGATCTGCGAGCTCAGACTTTGGACGTAAAAAGGTCAGCCCCGCGATCAGGGCGACAAAACAAACCGGTCCAAACACGCCCATCTGATCGCCGAGATATTTTGGGAAATTGTCGAGATTGAACAAGTCGCCCCCGAGATTGGCATTGTCGACGGTATGGCTGACGGTTTGGAAATCATTGGCGATGTTCCAGATCATATGCGGCGCGAAGACGGCCGCTGCGGTGAAGATAAATCCAGCGCCTTTAGGACTGAGGATTGCTTTGCGGCTTGGCCCATCAATCAGCGCCGTCAGTGCGATACCGATGGCGAAATAGAGCATCGCATATTTGGAGAGGAACCCGCAGCTAATTGCGAGCCCGAGGATGAGGGTTCCCATCCAACCCAAGTCTTGCTCACGCAATCGCCAAAACAGATACAGCGCTAAGCACCAGAACGGAAACAGGACACCATCGGTTGAGATCACTCCGGACGACAGGATGATGCCTGGCATTAAGAGATATGTGATCACGGTGAACAGGCCGGCGAGGCTGCCAAACATTCGTCGGCTGAGCAGGAATAAAAGCGTCGCCGCGATTGCGTGAAAGATCGGCGCGAACAATCGAATGGCCCACTCGCTGTCGCCGAACAACGCGGTCGAGGCGTGAATCATCCAGGCCACCATTGGCGGCTTGGAATAATAGCCCCAATCCAGCGTTTGGCCCCAGCGCCAATATTGCGCTTCATCGGCATAGAGCTCGAGCGGCGAGACCAAGACCAGAATCAGCCGCAAAATAAGTAAGCCACCAATCAGCGCGAAGACGAGCTGCGACGATCGATCGAGGGGCGCGTGTGTTTCGGTCATCGCTTCCCTTTAAGTGGCTTGCGACAAGACATAAACCTTTCGACACATGTGTGGCTTATTTGCAATGCCCACCGCTAGAAAACACCGGATCATAGATGTGTTACGCGACTGTCACAAAAGTGTTGTGCAGCGCACATAAGGCGACGCTCAGTAGAGTAATGGGAATGTCTGCCCACCCTGCTTTTTTGTAAAATGAGAAGGATCCCTCATGTCCAACTGGAAACTCCTATCCGGTGTGGCCGCCGCCTCGATGATGACCGCCGCCATCATCGCGCCTGCCGAAGCCCAGGTCACGACGTCTGAAGTCAGTGGCTCTGTTGTCGCAGAGGACGGTACCGCACTTTCGAACGCGCTCATCACTGTCACCAACACTTCAACCGGATTGACGCGAACAACGCGTACATCATCAACCGGTTTTTATTCAATCCGATCACTTCCAGTTGGCCCAGGTTACTCTGTCACGGCAACCGCTGAAGGATTCCAAGGCCGAACCGTTGAAAACGTAGCGCTCGCACTTGGCGACACGGCTCGCCTGCAATTCGCGCTCACTGCAGACGATGCCCGCACGCTCGATACAATCGTGGTGACCGCGAGCGCTGCAGATATTATCCAGACCGCCGTCGGACCAAATGCGACCTTCGGTATTGAGACCCTTCAGAATGCACCGGCTTCAAACAGAAGCATCACCGACGTTCTACGCTTCGATCCGCGTATTTATGTCGACGAGAGCCAGGGCGACATCAACCCTGTTCAGTGTGGCGGTAAGAACCCGCGCTTTAACTCGCTGACACTCGATGGCGTTCGCTTGAATGACGGTTTCGGTTTGAACTCAAACGGCTTCCCAACAGAACGCCAACCCTTCCCGTTTGACGCGATTGAACAAGTTGCAGTTGAGCTTGCACCGTTCGACGTTGAGTATGGCGGCTTCACCGCATGTAATATCAACGCAGTTACAAAATCGGGAAGGGTTGGCGTTCTGTTGGGAAGCCGTTTG
>JBCBQS010000024.1:0-18007 GCA_039820085.1 Pseudomonadota bacterium | reverse complement strand
TTTGGGCGGATAAGTTCGATCACCTCGCTGCCGTTTCTAACTTTGTCATCGTGCCGCTGACCTTTTTGTCGGGCACGTTTTACGACATTAATGTCCTCGTCGAGCCGTTTAAGACGCTCGCCTTCTTTGATCCGATTTTCTTTCTGATTGACGGGTTCCGCTATGGCTTCTTAGACGCTGCGAACTCGAACATCCTGACCGGGGCGATCGTGTCGGGCGCGTCCGCTTTCTTTGCGTCCGCGGGCGTGTGGTGGATGCTCCGATCAGGCTACAAGCTGAAAGCTTAAGTCCAGTCTTATGTCCGCGCTTCCCATCCTGACCATGACGGATGTCCGCCTCGCTTTTGGCGGCAAACCGCTCTTTGAAGGGGTAACCTTTACGCTGGCCAAGGGCGAACGCGCGGCCTTGGTGGGGCGCAATGGGGCCGGGAAGTCCACACTGATGCGCCTGATCACGGGGCGCCATGAACCCGATGATGGCGACCTCTGGATCCATCCGGGAACGGTCATCACCACGGTTGAACAAGAGCCCGATCTTTCAGCCTATGAGACGGTACTGGACTATGTCGTCTCAGGCGGCGCGGAGCCGTGGCGCGGGGAAGCAGAGCTCGGCCATTTCGGCGTCGACCCCTCTGTCAGCCCGAATATTCTTTCAGGTGGTCAAATCCGGCGCGCCGCACTTGCCAAAGCCTTTGCGCTCGACCCTGATGTTTTGCTCCTCGACGAGCCGACCAACCATCTCGACGTTCCGATGATTGAGACACTCGAGACTCGCTTGATTGGCTATAATGGCGCGGTTCTGCTGGTCAGCCACGATCGCCGCTTTATGGAAAACGTGACGACCAATACGCTGTGGCTCCGCGACGGCGTGGTTCTGAAAAGCCCCAAAGGCTATGGCGATTTCGAGCGTTGGGCCGAAGAAATCGAAGAGGCCGAAATTCGTCAGCTCGAAAAACTCAAAACCCAACTCAAAGCCGAAGAGCATTGGCTCCAACGCGGTGTCACGGGACGGCGCGCCCGTAATATGGGCCGGCTGCACAAACTGAAAGCCATGCGAGCCGAAGCGGCCCGGCGTAAAGCCGCGATTGTCGCGCAGAAGGCCAAAGCTGGCATCAGCGCCGAAGAGGCTGGCCATCAATCGCGCAAAGTCATCGAGACGTTTGGCTTAAGCAAAGCCTATGGCGACTTGAAAATTGTCGAAGGGCTCGACTTCAAAATCTTGCGCGGTGATCGCGTGGGTTTGATCGGACCGAATGGCGTTGGCAAGACGACGCTGCTGAAGCTCCTCCTCGACGAGCTTGAGCGCGACAGTGGCAACGTCAAACGCAATCCTGCCCTGCGCGTCACCTATCTAGACCAGACCCGCGACACATTGCGTCCGAAGGATACATTGTGGGAAGCTCTTGCTCCCCAAGGCGGCGATAGTCTGATGGTGCAAGGCCGTCAGCGCCATGTTGCGGCCTATGCCAAAGACTTTTTGTTCAAACCAGACCAGCTCCGGCAAGCCGTCGTCGCCTTATCGGGCGGGGAACGAAACCGGCTGACTTTGGCCATCGCGCTCGCACAATCCACCGATGTGCTCGTGCTCGATGAGCCGACCAATGATCTCGATATGCAGACTCTAGACCTGCTTGAGGACATGCTGCTCAACTTTGAGGGGACACTCATCCTGGTGAGCCATGACCGGGCCTTTTTAGATGCCACGGTGACATCGTGCCTGGTCCCGCTCGGAGATGGCGAATGGGTGGAAACCGCGGGCGGCTGGACCGACGCGCAATCACAAATCAAGGGCAAACCCGGCAAAGCGTCTAAGGCCGATAAAAAGTCCAAAGCTGCCAAGCCCAAAGCGACCGAGCCGAAAAAACAAACCAAGCTGAGTTTTAAAGATCAGCACCGCCTCAAGGAAGTTGAAGTTGCGATGCCGCAGCTCGAAGCGGAGATTGGTGAATTAGAGGGCAAGCTTGCCGACCCTAATCTGTTCAACGACGATCCGGACGCGTTCCACCGCATCAACACACGCCTCGAAACCGCGCGAGCGGAGCTTGAACAAGCCGAGCTCGATTGGATGGAGATCGAAGAAAAGAAAGAGGCGCTTGCGAGCTAGAGCGTTTGTCTAAACCTCGAACCAGCCCCGCGTTCGCATCCAATCGATGATCACGTCCGCCGCTTCTTCGGCGCTTTTATCGACTGTGTTAATCGACAGCTCAGGGTTCTCAGGGGCTTCATATGGGCTGTCCAATCCGGTGAAATTCTTGATCTCACCCGCGCGGGCCCGCTTGTAGAGGCCCTTCACATCGCGTTCCTCGGCGACCTCGAGCGGTGTGTCGACAAAGATTTCAACAAACTCGCCATCGGTCATCATGTTTCGCGCCATTTGCCGTTCAGATCGGAAGGGAGAAATGAAGCTGACCAATGTGATCAGCCCCGCATCGCTCATCAATTTCGCAACATTTGAGACGCGCCGAATGTTCTCCACGCGGTCTGCATCGGTGAATCCGAGATCGCGGTTCAGACCGTGACGGACATTGTCACCGTCGAGAACAAATGTGTGTTTGCCCATCGCATAGAGTTTTTGCTGGAGCGCATTGGCGATGGTCGATTTGCCTGACCCTGATAGGCCGGTGAACCAGAGCACCGCTGGGCGCTGCTCTTTTTGCTGGGCCAAGGCGCTTCGATCGACATCGAGCGCTTGCCAATGAATATTGCCCGCGCGGCGCAAAGCAAAGTCAATCAACCCGAGCCCAACCGTATTATTGCTCATCCGATCGATCAGAATGAAGCCGCCGGTTTCGCGGTTGAGATCATAAGGATCGAAGGCAATCGGCTGATCAAGCGCCAGTGTAATGACACCAAAATCGTTCAAGCCGAGCGTTTTAGCCGGCTTGTCTTGGATGGTGTTCACATCAATGCCGAACTTCAGATCGAGCACGGTTGCAGTCACGGTTTTCGCGCCAATTTTCAGCAAGTAGCGACGACCCGGCAGCATTTCTGAATCCGCCATCCAGAGCACGCGCGCTTGAAATTGATCTGACACTTCAGCCGGATCGCTCGCGGCGCAAATGACATCGCCACGTGAGGTGTCGACCTCGTCTGCAAAGGTCAGCGTCACTGACTGACCGGCAATTGCCTCTTTGAGATCGCCGCCATGAACGACGATCCGTTCGATCGTTGTTTCTTTTGCACTCGGAAGCGTTTTAACCCGATCTCCTGGTTTGATCGAGCCGGATGCGACCTGTCCTGAGAAGCCGCGAAAATCCAAGTTTGGACGATTGACCCACTGCACCGGCATCCGAAACGGCGCGCTGATGCGTTGATCATCCACCGGCACCGTCTCAAGATATTCCATGAGCGGTGGACCTTGATACCACGGGGTCTTGTCGGAGGTCTCAGTGATATTGTCGCCCGCCAGCGCCGACATCGGGATGGCTTGGATTTCGATCCCGGCGGAGAGCTCTTGCGCGAACTCCAAAAAGTCCTGCTCGATCTTATTATAAACCGCCTCATCATAATCGACTAGGTCCATTTTATTGATCGCAAGCACCATTTTGCGAATGCCGAGCGAGCTTGCGATAAAGCTGTGACGCCGGGTTTGTGTGAGGATGCCTTTGCGCGCATCAATCATCAAAATGGCGAGGTCGGCCGTCGACGCGCCGGTGGCCATATTGCGCGTATATTGCTCATGCCCAGGTGTGTCTGCGACGATGAATTTGCGCCGATCCGTTGAAAAGAAGCGATAGGCGACATCGATGGTGATGCCTTGCTCACGTTCTGCTGACAGGCCGTCAACCAATAGAGCAAAGTCAATATTCTCACCCTGCGTGCCATGGCGTTTGGAGTCGCTCTCAAGCGCATCGAGCTGATCTTCAAAGATCATCTTGGAATCGTATAGCAAGCGCCCGATCAGCGTGGACTTGCCATCATCAACGCTGCCACAGGTGATGAAGCGCAACAGCGATTTGTTCTCATGCGCTTCGAGATAGGCCGTTATGTCTTCGGAAATCAGGGCGTCAATATGGGACATCTTAGAAATACCCCTCTTGTTTCTTCTTTTCCATAGAGGCGGCCTGGTCGCGGTCAATTGTGCGGCCTTGGCGCTCGGAGGAGTTGGTCAGCAGCGTTTCCTGGATAATATCTTCCAGCGTGTCGGCCGTGCTTTCGACCGCACCCGTCAATGGATAACAGCCCAGCGTCCGGAAGCGGACAGATTTCTCGACCGCGGTCTTCGCCAGCTCTTCAGGCACCCGGTCATCATCGACCATGATCAAACTGCCTTCCCACTCAATCACGGGCCGTGTGCCAGCAAAGTAAAGCGGGACAATCTCAATTTGCTCGCGGCGAATATACTGCCAGATATCAAGCTCGGTCCAATTCGAGATCGGGAAGCATCGGATGCTCTCGCCTTTATGGATCCGGGCATTGTAGAGATTCCAAAGCTCAGGTCGCTGGTTTTTCGGGTCCCAACGATGCTCCGCCGTCCGGAATGAAAACACGCGCTCCTTGGCGCGAGATTTTTCCTCATCGCGGCGCGCGCCGCCAAACGCGACATCGAACTTATACTTATCGAGCGCCTGTTTCAGCGCTTGAGTTTTCATGATGTCGGTGTGACGCGAGGAGCCGTGTGTGAAGGGTCCGACGCCGGCCTCAATCCCCTCTTGGTTGGAATGGACGATCAAATCCATCCCAAGCTCAGCGGCCTTGCGATCGCGGAACGCAATCATCTCGCGGAACTTCCACGTCGTGTCGACATGCATCAAAGGAAAAGGCGGAATGCTGGGATAGAAAGCCTTCATCGCAAGATGCAGCATCACTGCGCTGTCTTTGCCGACAGAATATAACATGACTGGGTTCTCAGCCACGGCCGCGACTTCGCGAATAATATGGATCGCTTCGGCTTCGAGGCGATCGAGGTGTGTGAGCGTCATCACGCGGTTTACCCAGTTCAAGTCAGTCTTTGTCTCGCCCCACATAGAGATCAAAAGTCTCAAAACAACTGGAGCTTATTGTTAGCTACGCTTAAGCCAACCCCATGCCGCAGCGTCGCGTCTGGCGCTCTTATCGCGAACATGGTCCAAGGAGAAAACTTGATCCATTATCGGAGCCCGCCTCATGAGCGAACAGATGCAGCAGATCGTTTTGAAACAGTATTGCCAGGGCGCCCCAAAGCCCGAGGATTTCGAGCTCGTGGAGAAAGATCGCCCGGTCCCGAAAGATGGCCAGTTTCTCGTCCGGCATGTCTGGAATTCCGTTGATCCAGGAACACGCTCAAGACTGTCTGGCGGTGACAGCTATGCTGCCGCTCTGCCGCTCGGAAAGCCGATAGATGGGTTTAGCGTTGGTATCGTCGAAGCCAGTGAAAACGGGGCCTTTCCCGTCGGCACCAAAGTCTTTTGTGCGGGCGGCTGGCGCACCCATACGATCCAAACCGGAAAAGGCTTTGTCGGGGTCGTCCCGGATGCGGTCCCATTGCCTTTATCTTTATGGATTGGCGTCCTTGGTGTGCCGGGATTGACCGCTTGGTTCGGGCTCAAATCCGTGGCCAGGTTTAAACAGGGCGATCGCGTTTTGGTCACATCAGCTGCTGGACCCGTCGGCGCGACAGCGGGACAACTCGCCAAAGCCGGCGGCGCAGCGCAAGTGGTGGGCATCGCGGGCAGCGACGCGAAATGCGACTGGCTCGTTAAAGAGGCCGGCTTTGATCATGCCATCAATTACAAGACGGCCCCAGATCTCGACCAAGCGATCTCGGACGCGTTCCCAGACGGGGTCGACCTTCTGTTCGACAATGTTGGCAACGCCATGGTCAATCGAGTTCTACCGAAAATGCGCTTGAATGGGCGGATCTGTATTTCGGGCCAAGTCGCAGACTATAATCTCAGCCCTGAAGAGACGCCGGGCATCGTCAACACAAAGCCATTCATCACCCATCGCGTGCTGATGCAGGGCTTGGTGGTGTTCGACTTCGCGCGGGAATTTCCTGTCGCGCTGAACGAAATGGCCGGCCTGATTGGCTCCGGCAACCTCAAATTAAAAGAAGAACGGTTCGACGGGATTGCAACCATGCCAGACGCGTTTTGCGGACTGTTCCGAGGCGAAAACTTTGGCCGCCGTGTTGTACAAGTGACGCCTGAGCCATAGGCTAGCCTCCAGGACACGGGAAATCGGCGTGGGGAGCGTCTATTCGTGAGCTTGGAGAGGGTAATGAAAACACAAGTGAAATTAGGCATGCTGGCCAGTCTTTTGGCCTGGTTCGGATCGCTCGCATTCGCGCAAGAGGTCGAAGATCAGCTCACCGCTGAGCCAGCCGCACCGATTGAAGCTGTGCACCCTGTTTGGGACAGCTTTGAGCCGAAATTCACGCCCTACATTTGTCCGTTTCATGCTCAAGCGCCAACCTATGACGTTGATGAGTTTCGGTGCGGCTATGTCTTGGTGCCGGAAGATCGCACCAATCCAGACAGCCGCTTGATTCAGCTATCGGTCTTGAACATCAAATCCTCGTCCGAAAATCCAGAGCGGCGCGCGGTTGTGCGCTTAACCGGCGGCCCTGGCGGTGAGTCGCTCAGTGCGGGGCGTATTTTGGCTTATAGCGCGCCGCAGAATAAGCGGTTTCGCGACGCAGCGGATTTGATCTTCTTTGATCAACGCGGAATTGGCTACTCAGAGCCAAATTTCTGCCGCGGCATACCGCTCCCTTACCAGTATGGCCTTGCGACAGCCCCTTCGCGGGAGGCGCATATTGAATCCAACAGACAGTGTATGGCAGACGCGCGCGCCAAAGGGATTGCGATTGATGCCTATTCCACCTGGCAAAACGCGCTGGATGTCAAAGACATTCGCAAAGCGCTTGGCTATGAGCAATGGACCCTGTTTGGGGTGTCCTATGGCACAGAGCTTGGTCAGGCGATCTTGGAAGTCGACGAAGACGGGGTCCGCGCTGCAATCCTAGACAGCGTCGTGCCCGCCGAGCCGGTGGAAACGGGCGGTTGGGGTGCGATCGCTTATGGCTTTCGTAGCGCGCTGACCTCGCTCAATGCGGACTGCCAAGCCGATCCAGCTTGCGCGCGTGATGTCGGCGACATGACGGAGCGTTTCATTGCGAGCATTCAAGCCTATGAGGACGATCCCCTGATCTTGGACGGCATGGATGAAGGCTCATTTGAAGATGGGCGTCTTGTCTTTGATGGCACGCTGGCGGCCGGTGCGGTGTTTCAGGCGCTCTATCCGAATGTGCTGTATCCAGATTTTCCATCTCTACTAAAAGCGCTGGAAAAACGAGATACGGCCGCAATGAGGGCCTATGCGGACGTCCTTGCACGGCCTCGGAACCACACCTATGGTCATGGCATGCAGCTCATCGCCAATTGCCGCGGATCGGTCCAAGTCACCGATAACCAAGCCGCTGCTGTGGAGGCGGCAGAGCCGATCCTCAGCCAGTATTCGTCATTCTCTCAATGGGATGACATTTGCAAAAGCATCTATCGCATCGACCCAGACCCAGCGGTAAAAAAGCTGGTCACTGATGTGCCGATTTTGGTCGCGGCCGGGACCACAGATCCGATCACGCCACCCAGATTCGGCCAAGCGATCATGCCGGGCCTTTCAAACGGCCAGTATGTCGAATTTCCGCATACGGGTCATGGCGTTTTGGTCAGCCACTTTGATGGCTGCGGCGGCGACTTGTGGCTGGCCTTCCTAAACGATCCGATGGCGCCGCTGGATACGACCTGCATCGCTGACATTGCAGCGCCGAAATTCCTGACCCGCCTCATCGAGACCAAAGCGCCCTATCAGTTCGCGCGGCAGATCCAGGGCGGCAGCTATCCGCATCTCTTGATCGTGCTTGCCGGTGCACTCTTGGTCAGCCTGATCATGTTCCCAGCGGGATGGCTGGCACGCGTGATCCAATCGACGCCAGCGAGCAGCCTCGCTCTGGCGCGCCCGATTGCATGGCTTGGCGCCTTGGTGAGCTTAGGCGGTCTCATCTGGGCTGTGATCTTTATCCTGCGCACCGCGACCAACCATGCGATGGCGCTCCCAATTGGTGTCTTGCCAGTCACCGGATGGGCGTTCTGGATCGCCTTACTGGGCTTTGCGCTGACCGCATTTGCCCTGTTCCGTGGGATCACGAGCGGACACTTTGGCCGCAGTCAGATCGGGTCTTCGACGGGCCTCGTGCTGACCTGCCTCGCTTCGCTTGGTTTGTTGATCCAGATCATCGGCCTCGGCCTATCCCCGTTCTAGGGTCGATTGCGACAAGTCCCGCGCCGTCAGGTCTGTTCAAGCGCGGATAATCCAACCATGGTGCGGTCAAAGGAGATCGCACCATGTCCAGTTCTTTCGATATCACTTCTGTCCCCTATTCGCGTTTCACCTTTGAACGCGATGGGCGCGTCCTGACCGCAGCGATCACGTCAGACCACCCGGTCAATGGAGTCGATGCCGCCATGCATGAAGAGTTCGGGCGCGTCTTCACCGACCTGCAGCGCGATAGCGACAGTGATATCATCATCCTGACAGGCAAAGGCCGCGCGTTTTGTGCGGGCGGCGATTTTGATTGGTTCGACGAGCAGATCTCTGATCCAGGCAAATTTCGCGATATTGCCTGGGAAGCCAAACGCATTGTGACGTCTATTCTCGACATGGAAAAACCGATGATCTGCCGCCTCAATGGCGCGGCGGCGGGGCTCGGCGCCACGATCGCGCTCCTCTGCGATATGATCGTCTCAGACGACAAAGCGCTGATTGGCGACCCACATGTCAAAGTCGGCCTGGTGGCTGGCGATGGCGGCGCGCTCATCTGGCCGCAGCTGATTGGCTTCGCCAAAGCGAAAGAACTCCTGATGACAGGCGACTTACTCACCGCTCCCGAAGCGCAGTCTTTAGGGCTGATCAATTACGCCGTGCCAAGCGACCAGCTCGACACAAAAGTCGGTGAGCTCGTCACCAAACTGCAAGGCAATCCAAAATGGGCGGTGCGCTGGACGAAAACCGTCACCAATATTCCGCTTCGAGCGCTCGCCGCTCAACTTTTGGATGCCAGCGTCGGCTGGGAAAGCGTCTCCAATTACATGGATGATCGCAAAGAAGCGGTCGACGCCTTTCGAGAAAAGCGCAAGCCGAACCTAACAGGAGAGTAAAGCATGTCCGACATGGTCATCGTCGACCGCGTGGGCCCGGCTCAGGTGATTACGATTAACCGTCCATATGCCCGCAATTCGGTGAACCCCGAGACGGCCGCCCTCTTAAAGTCGGCGTTCGAACAAGGCGAAGCGGATGACACGATCGCTGTTCACATTCTCACCGGCGCCGACGGGAATTTTTGTGCGGGGGCGGACCTCAAAGCGGTCGCCAAGCAAGAGCGGTTTGAGCGCGAAGCGCCGATGGGTCCGACCTGGCTTGATCTGAAAAAACCATCCATCGCCGCCGTCGAAGGACATGCCGTGGCGGGCGGTCTTGAACTCGCCATCCTATGTGATTTGCGGGTTGCGAGCGCAACAGCGGTCTTCGGGGTCTATTGTCGGCGCTGGGGCGTGCCTTTGATCGATGGCGGAACCGTTCGTCTTCCGAGACTGATTGGACAGTCCCGCGCCATGGACATGATCCTGACAGGTCGCGGCGTCGGCGCTGACGAAGCCCGCGCCTTCGGCCTTGCCAATCGCGTTGTGCCAGAAGGAATGGCCGTCACCGAAGCGATCAAAATGGCCGAGCAAATCGCCGAGTTTCCGCAGGTCTGTATGCGCAATGATCGGATCAGCGCCCTCAAACAATGGTCCCTGCCAATGGAGGCGGCGCTGACCTTCGAAGCTGAGATTGGGCGCGACTCCCTGCGGGCCGGGGCAAGCTCAGGCGCCGCGCGGTTCGCTGGCGGCAAAGGCCGCGGCGGCGACTTTGGCGACATCTGATGATCAGCGATTGATCCGGTATTCGAAGGCTTGCGCAGCGATTTGCGCATCAGCACCGTCCGCGTCGAGATCAAGCAGGTCTGAGATCCGCCCAAATTCGTCTGAGAGCTGAACGCCAGACGCCGCCGCCAAGGGACGCAAGGATTTGGTTCCGGTTTTGGCCGGCGCCAAAAACACATCGCGAATGATCACGCTGGGTGGAAGCACAAAGATATTGACGCTGCCAAGCTCGCTCTCAGCTGCTGGGTCATTAATCTGCGCCAGCAGCGGCAAAACGATATCCTTGCCGGGCGCAATCCGTTCATCATCGCTTTCGCTGAATGGGAAGATGAGATCGTAAAATCCGCTTTCTGTCTTATCGACGATGAGGACGTTGCCTTCAAAGTCTGCGCTGATCCGCAGCTCATAAGACTGGCCAGCGGAGAGTGGACCAGACACAGTCTCGCCGCGTTGAACGAATGTCGTTTCGATCAAATGGGAGGAGTCGTCGCCAGCATTGAGCACCGCATCGACCATACGCTTAAACGCTTCTTGACCAGCAGCAGGCGGGGCATCCTCAACAAATGTCACATCCGCCACGTTTGTCTCGATCCAGTCGCGATACTGCGAGACCCGCGTGTAAATGCCGTAATTCCCTGGCGCGCCGCAGCCATTGCCGAAGCTGGTCAGCCCGACAACCACCGGGCAGCCATCACCATCAAGCACGGCGAGCGGGCCACCTGAATCCCCCTGGCAGCTATCATGTCCGCCTTCATCCCATCCGGCACAAATATGCATCGTGTCGCTGATCGACCCGCCATTGGCCGGCGCGCATACCTTTTGCGGTTTAAACTGCAAGATGGCATCGCTGAGCACCTGTGCTGGGGCGCTCGTCCGCGCCTCACCGCGCCGTGAGTTGAACGAACTTAAACTGGAATTGTCGGCGTCCGTGGTTCCAAACCCCGCAGCCCAGAGCAAGTGGCCTTCAATCGCTGGATCGGCGGTCAAGCCGCCTGACAATCGCGCATACGGACCCGGCATATCTCGGTCTAATGTCAGCACCGCGATGTCGTTAAATTGCCGGTTCATGAAATCGACGCGGTAAGACCGATCGCTTTCAGAGATCATTTCGCCGCCCGTCACACGTGCCGTGATCGCGGGCTCATCCGCGGATAGATCGTCGACATTTGCGACGACGACCATCGGCCATGTCGCGCCGCTGCCAAACCGAAACGACCAGGCGCCGGTTTCAGGGTCTTGAACGGAAGCATTGAGGCAATGGGCGGCGGTCAACACGGTCCGCGCATTCAGCAAAACCCCGCCGCAATTGTAAAAGGCGCGCGTCTCATCGGGGGCTTCAGCGCCGAGTGCAACAATGCCTGGCCAAAGCTCCGCCGTGGTGACATCGCCGCCGACCATTTTCTCAGCATAGTCGCGCAAGGGTCGCGGTTTGCAAAGACCGCCACCAATCTCAAGCAGCGCAGCATTTGCAGTCGCACCGGGCTCGTCTTGCGCGAATCCGTCTTGTGAGAGGAAATGACCACTCAAACCAATCAGGATCGTGCTCGCGACCACTGCACGCGAAAAGGATTGAAACATCACGTCCTCCACCACTTACGGACGAACGAACCAATATTTTGCTTTCAAGGCAAGCTTAGGTGGCGGGTGCCTGTTTGGGACTGCTCATAGCAACCGGCTCAAGCTCAGCGTCTTCCCGTGCTTCGCTGCGGACCGGGGCGGGCTCAAGCGCTTTGACTTGACGCTTGATCGGGCGGGCATTGCCTTGGCCATAGAGATTAACTTTGAGCTTAGAAATCGCGTGCACCAAGGCGTTCGGTCCATACTTGATGTGACCGGTAAACTCGATGTTCGGGAAGCGGGCAAAAATCTGCTCATAAGCGACGCGCAGCTGCATCTGCGCCACGCGCGAGCCGAGGCATTTATGAATCCCATGGCCGAACGCGATATGCTTGCTGACATTGTCGCGCGTCATGTCGAAAACATCGGGATTTGGAAACATTTCGGGGTCGCGATTGCCGGCGCCGTACCACATCACGACTTTCTCATCCTTGGCGATGCGCTGGCCGTTGAGCTCAGTATCGGCAAGTGCGGTCCGCCGCATATGTTTGACCGGCGAGACCATGCGCAACGCCTCTTCTGACATTTGCGGGATCAGCGACATATCATCGAGCAACATGGTGCGTTGATCCTGCCACTCGGTCATCAGTTTGATGGTTCCCGACAAAGAGTTTCGGGTCGTGTCATTGCCGGCAAAAATGATCAGCAGCCATGAGCCATCTAAATACTCTTGCGGCAGCTGCTCATCCTGCAGCTTCGAATGGGCGATCACGGTCAGCAAGTCTTCGCGCGGATTGGCCCGACGGTCGGCCATGACCTCCGCCCCATAGGCGAACATTTCCTCGACGACTTTTTTGAACCGAAACGGGAAAAGCGGCTCGCCCATAAAGGTCCGCAATGGATTGGCCATGAATTGCGAAGCCATTTCGAGATAGTGCATCCAGTGGACAATTTTCTGGCGGTCTTCCTCGTCAACACCGAGCATTTCGCACAGCGTGAACAGCGGCAATTGATTGGAGAAGTGTTTTACAAAATCAACAACTGGACCATTCGCTTCGAGATCATCGAGCAGGTCTTCGACTTTCTGGCTGACCTTTTCGCGCAGGACTTTGACATAAGCGGGAATGAAAAAGTCTTTTTGCTGGATCCGCATTTGCATGTGTTGCGGCTCGTCCATGCTGATCAAATTATCCATCGCGGCGCGCACCAGAATTTCAGGGCGCCAATGCTCACGGGGGGGGACGGCCAGATTGATCCCGCCCCGCTGTGAGGAGAAAATCTCTGGCTGAAGTTCAACGGCCTTGATGTCTTCATAGCGCGAGACGGACCAGAAGTTGGACGCGCCTTTTGCCATTTTCGACCACATCACCGGCGATTCTTCGCGCATGCGTTTGTAAAGGTCATGTGGGTGGCCGCGGGTCCAAGAATTGGGGTTCCATAGCTCGAAATCGGTTTCCAGCATAGGATAGACCGCGCCAAAAACGGGATCTTTCGCGCCTGTATCGACAAAGATGTCGTCGCTGACCAAGCTCATATCATTCTCCTCAGGCGGTCTGCACACGGATTGGAACGTATTTCGTATGCAATAAAAAACTTAGCGCAGAATTACGCTCTGTCGATCCCTCACGTTGGGTCCGGTTGATTGCCGGGTGAATACAACCGAAAAAATACAGACAGTCGGAGACTGACATGCGCGGTGGATATGCCTAGCGATATCGACATGATGTTATCGCTCGCTGAGGGTCTGGGTCTATGAATGCTGTTCTATCCGTCGCGATTATCGTCACATTATGCACCTCTCTTGTGCTGGTGTTGCGGTTTCGGTCTCGCAGGCTGACAGGGACTGATCCTTTGGGCCTGACCGCCTTCATGGCGATCTTGTTCACGTCAGGCCTCGATGTCGGGTTAATCATGTTTCCGCTGACGGAGTTTCCAGTTTACGAGACCGAAGAGGCGTACGCGTTTACCAATGCTTTAGCCGTAGAATTTGGGTTCTGGGGCTTTTTGGTCTGGGGATTTTACTTTCTGACGACCTTCTATTTCTGCGTCGTCGAGCCAAAACTGAAATTGTTTGAAATCGGCTGGATTAAAGCCATTAACAGCGCCGTGATCATCGCGACCTGCGCGTTTACGGGCTATCTCTTCCTGACCTATTTGCCGACCTATATTGAGGGGATTAGCGAGCCGGTTCGCTATGGCCTTGTCGCAGCCGTCGTCCTCGCTGCTGTGCTCTCAAGCACAGACATTCGTTACGTGAAATGGCTTGGCTTGCTCTCATCAGGACTGTTCTTCGGGTTGATTGGCCTGCTTTGGCTGGCGAGCGGCATGGGGCCGCTTGGCCTCGCACAATCCGCCTCAAACATTGGCGGCTATTTCGCAAACCTTCCGAAATTCACCCAGCCGATCACCGACTATCATGCGTTTTATCTGTTCTGGTGGTTTGCCTGGAGCATTATGATTGGCCAATTCGTGGCCCGGTTCGTCGGCGGATTGAGAACCGATCAATTACTACTGGCTTTGCTGATCATCCCTTCGATCCCGATCGCATTGTGGTTCTCAGTGCTGTACTATTATCACACCAACGCCATCAACCTGACCGGCCTTTTACAACTGAGCATGGTCAGCGTTGGGATCATCTTCGTCGTTAATTCGCTCGATTCCCTGACGCGGCTATACTCAGAAAACCTCGGGCTCACAGTCCAGCGGCTCGGCGGTCCGGGCTATGTCGCTGCGCATTGGAGTCTCTTATTCGGATTGATCCTGCTCTACCAATTTACACCGCTGGAGATTGAGTGGATTGGCATGGTTGTGATCGGCATCTATTGCGCGATCTACACGCTGACCTTTATCAGGCGTGGGGATCTCCAAACCCGCCTTCAAGGAGCGCGTTAAACCGGTGAGTGACGCTTACGATTACATCATTGTCGGCGCAGGGTCTGCTGGCTGTGTCCTTGCCAATCGCTTGTCCGCGAGCGGCGAGCACTCCGTCTTACTGCTCGAAGCTGGCGGCAGCGATAATAGCATCTTCATCGAGATGCCGACTGCGCTGTCCTATCCGATGGCCTCAAAGACCTATAATTGGTGCTACAATTCTGACCCAGAGCCTTATGTTGACGGTCGTCGCATCACGTGCCCACGCGGCAAAGGTCTCGGCGGGACCTCATCCATCAATGGCATGGTCTATGTGCGCGGCCACGCCTGCGACTTCGACGAATGGGTCGCAAATGGCGCGGAGGGGTGGTCCTATCAGGACTGCCTGCCCTATTTCAAACGTGCTGAAACTTGGCAAGATGGCGAGGATGACTATCGCGGCGGGTCCGGACCACTCGGCGTGTCCGGCGGCAATAATATGGTCGGCAACCCGCTCTATCAGGCGTTTATTGATGCCGGAGTCGAGGCTGGTTATCCGTATACGGAAGACTATAATGGCGCGCGCGGCGAAGGCTTCGGGCAGATGCATATGACCGTTGCGGGCGGCCGGCGCAGTTCTACTTCACGGGCTTATCTTCGCCCGGTTCAAAACCGCAAAAACTTGACGGTGATGAAACAGTTCCTGGTTGATCGATTGGTGTTGGACGGTAAGCGCGTCACCGGTCTGATCGGCACTCATCGCGGGCGAGACAAGCAACTGGCCGCGCATAAAGAAGTCATCTTGTCGGCGGGGTCGATTGCCTCGCCAATGATCTTGCAACGCTCTGGTATCGGGCCCGAAGCGCTTCTCGCCCAACATGGAATCACGCCGCACCACATCTTGCCAGGCGTGGGCCAAAACCTTCAGGATCATCTCGAAGTTTATTTCCAGTTCCACTGCAAGCAGCCTGTCAGCCTGAACAATAAGCTTGATCCGATCAGCAAGTTTCTGATTGGGGCGCGGTGGTTCTTTTTCAAAACAGGGCTCGGCGCAACCAACCATTTTGAGTCCTGCGCATTCATCCGGTCGCGAGCGGGTCTGAAATCGCCGGACATTCAATACCACTTTCTTCCAGCCGCCATGCGCTATGACGGAACACCGTCCTTGAAAGGCCATGGCTTTCAAGTCCATGTCGGTCCCAATAAGCCAAAAAGTCGAGGTCGGGTGGAAATCACGTCGGCTGATCCAGGCGCCGCGCCGAGCATATTGTTCAACTATTTGCAGCATGAAGAGGATGTTGCGGCCTGGCGCCAATGCATTCGGCTGACGCGGGAAATCATCGCCCAACCGGCCATGGATGCCTATCGCGGCGACGAGCTTCAACCAGGGCTCGACATTTCATCAAACGCCGACATTGATGCGTGGGTCCGCGAACATGTTGAGAGTGCGTATCATCCCTGCGGCACGGCGCGGATGGGACACACCGACGACCCTCATGCCGTGGTCGATACCGCCTGTCGGGTGATTGGATTGACCGGCTTGCGTGTCGTCGATGCGTCCGTGTTCCCAACAGTGCCGTATGGCAACATTAACGCGCCGACGATCATGGTCGCCGAGAAAGCCTCCGATCTCATCTTGGGCGATACGCCGCTTACGCCGCTCTCTCCGCCGGTCTGGATCGACGAGACATGGGAGACCCAGCAACGGCACGGGATGCCCAAGCGAACGCTGACTGGGCAATGACCCTTGTAAATTGACCCCGGCCTTTTCCTCGCCTATATCCGCGGCGTGGTGATTTGGCCGGTCGGCTTGCAGCCACGTTAAACAAGTCGCTAAAAGGCCGTGCGGATTTGAGCAGCTTCCCTGCCCCGACCGCCTTCCGAACAGCGACAAATGAAACACGGGGAAGGCTGATGCCGATCAAGATTCCTGATACGTTGCCGGCGCGCGAAACGCTCGTTCAAGAAGGCGTAGCTGTGCTGTCGGACTCTGACGCGATCCGCCAAGACATAAGGCCTTTGCAAATCGGTCTCCTAAATCTGATGCCGAACAAGATCCGCACCGAGACGCAAATCGCGCGGCTCATCGGCGCGAGCCCGCTACAGATTGAGATGACGCTGATCATGGTCGGCGGGCATACGCCCAAGAATACGAGCCAAGACCATTTGATCAGTTTCTATCAGAACTGGGACGCGGTGAAGCATCGCAAATTTGATGGTTTCATCATCACGGGCGCGCCGATTGAAACGCTGCCCTTTGAGGACGTGACCTATTGGGATGAGCTGACGCAGATCTTCGATTGGACTCGCACCCACGTTCATTCCAATTTCTTCATTTGCTGGGGCGCGATGGCGGCGGCCTACCATTTTCATGGCGTCCCGAAGCATCAACTCGGCGAAAAAGCCTTCGGCGTATACCGTCACCGGAACCTTGCCCCAACCTCGCCTTATCTGTCGGGCTTTAGCGACGACTTCCAAATCCCGGTCTCGCGCTGGACCGAAGTTCGCGCCAATGACATCGACAAAGCCCCTGGGCTAAACATACTCATGGACAGCGACTTTACCGGCCCCTGTCTGCTCTCAGACGCCGACGCACGCAGCCTCTATTGCTTCAATCATATTGAGTATGATTCCACCTCACTCAAAGAAGAGTATGAGCGCGACGTTGCCGCCGGAAAGCCAATCAAGCCGCCGCATGGGTATTTCCCTGGCGATGACGTGGCGCTGATGCCGCAAAACAGATGGCGCAGTCACGCGCATCTCTTGTTTGGCAATTGGATCAATCAGGTCTATCAAACGGTCCCCTATGAGATGGACGCGATCGGGAGCTGATCATGGGCGCGGTGCACATTCGGCGAGCCACGGCTGAAGACGCTGCCTTCATTGCAGACACCTATCGGCCCTTTGTCGACGACCACTTTGCCTCCTTTGAGCAGATTGCCCCGGGACCTGAAGACATTGCCGCGCGGATCGACGCGGCGGGCGATCTTTATCCTTGGCTGATCGCCGAAGACGAGGCCCCGCTTGCATACGCATATGCCAGCGCCCACCGCACGCGCGCCGCCTATCAGACCTCAGTCGATACCGCGATCTACGCCGCACCGGATGCCCGCGGCAAAGGCGTTGGCCACCAACTCTATACACGCTTGCTCGCGCTGCTCACGCAGCAAAACTTCGTCATGGCATTCGCCGGGATCGTGACGCCGAACGACGCGTCAATTGCACTGCATCGCGGGGTCGGGTTTGAGCGCATCGGCACCTATCCAAATGTCGGCTTCAAGCACGGCGCCTGGCGGGACACGACCTGGTGGAGCAAGCCATTGTCGACTCCACAAACGCCACCCGCCGCGCTTGCATCCGTTTCTGATGTGTGGAGATCTTGAATGCGATGATGTCTGAGCTGACCCCGGAACTCTATGTGACCAATCTCAATGAGAGCCTTGCCTTCTATTGCGGCTTGCTCGGTTTCGAGATTGAGTACGAACGTCCAGAAGACTCATTCGCCTTCCTCAAACTCGGTGCGGTCAGCCTTATGTTGGAGGAACCGGTGGGCCGCACGTGGATCACCGCAACGCTCGAACCGCCTTTCGGGCGCGGGGTGAATTTTCAAATTATGGTCGAGAATGTGGAGAAGGTTTATGCAAAGTGTCTCCAATCCGAAGCCAAGATTCTCGTCCCGCTCGAGCACCGATCCTATCG